>NZ_JAMAWN010000018.1:0-72108 GCF_023713305.1 Psychrobacillus sp. MER TA 171
ATGTTTGCGCTTGGCGATATCGATCCCAATGACCAACGTCTTTTCACTCACTTGATTAATTTTATGATTCGTACTATTATTCATAAGAGGCCCTCCTATATATGTTTTGAGTATTCAATTGGTTGTTACTCTAGCATCATATAAGAGGGTTCTTTTTTTTTCAAGTGCCTTTAAAGTTATAATACAGGAATGCTCCAGCGGGATGAGTGAGACAGATCAGACATCACAACCACGCGCGATAGCGATGGGTGATGGCTTATCGCTCACCCCGCGGAAAGCGTCCGGCTGGTGCGAAAAATCAATTCTACTCTATGGTTTAAAGATTTCTTTGCATTATAAATCAACACTACCCTTTAACATAGCCTTTATAAATGATCGTATTTCGTCCGTGCTACTTCTATTAAGCTATTTAAAACCTGGCCTTTAAATGAATCTTCTACTGATTGTCCGTCTTCTGTGCAGAAATAGTAGCACATTTTTTCTTGATTATAACTGAATCTCAGCTCATTTAGCTTTTCGTGTAAATTCTCTGGTAAGCCATCTAATCCAGTCTTTTGTTTAAAATAATCAGTTGCTAAAATGTAAACGTCTATATCTTTTACCCCAGTAGAAACAATAAACAAATCATGGTCCTGTTTTAGAATCCATTGCTTCTTAGAATATAAAGAGATTTTCTTGTTTTCTAAAAATGCAAGTCCATTTGTATTTATACCAAATAGGTTTTTTAGGAGAATGCGAATCTGCTCTCCAGTCCAATCTTGCTGTTGAGTTTCCAGGTACCATGTAATGGCTGCCTTTGGAGTAGGCTCTTTCAGGTTTTCAGCAGTTTCTATGTCTAACAAGTATGCTTTGTCTAAATCTATGTAAAAAGCATGGGATATAAAATGGGAGATAGATTCGGTAGTTACCTCTACTTCTTTAGAACTAAAATACCGATCCATAGCTTCTATTTTAGACATTTCTACTAACTTGTCTTCAATTACTTCATTTTTAACGCCTTCACTTTTTAAGGTTTGGATGATTACTTCATCTATAGACGGATGGTATTTTGGAGAGTGTAAGAATGGCATAATATTCCTCCTTATTTTTAATTATCATACAATAAAAGCGGATGGGGTGCTTACATTATTTAAATAATAATTTTAATAGCCTCATTTTTGAAGTTGTAATTCCTGCTCATTTTAAAAGTTTTGAACGAATCAACTTGAGAAATACCCCTTTGTAGGAATCGTTAATCTATTTCATAGAATTTAAGTGTATAATTTTATACGTTTATATTATATGATTATTTAGAAATATTAAATTTATTTAAAAGTAAATCTATTTTATAGGAAGGTGTGCCTATGAGTAATTACCGTATTCAAAACGTTCAAATGTGCTTAGAGGATGGCCAAATAATCGATGGGGAGATTTTAATTGTTGATGGAAAGATAGCATCTATATCTGAAGGTACAATGGAAGAGTTTACTGGAGAAGTCATTGATGGTATGGGATATGTTGCAATGCCTGGTTTTATAGATATCCATATTCATGGCGCTGCTGGCGCTGATTTTATGGATGGAGAGCTCAAGGCTACTAAAGAGATTGCCGAATACTTGCCTCAAGAAGGAACAACTTCTTTTTTAGCAACGACTATTACTCATTCATCAGAGCGAATTAAACAATCGATAGAAGTAAACACTCAATTCCTGGAGGAGGGTATAGAAAATCAGGGAGCAGAGATGCTTGGCTTTCATTTGGAGGGGCCATTTATACATCCCGAGCAGGCAGGGGCTCAGCCGGTTCAGCATATACAAAAGCCTTCCATTGATCGTTTAAATAGTTGGTTTGGAGAACAACTAAGCAATTTGAAGGTAGTTACATTAGCTCCTGAGCTCGACGAAGCTTTTGAGATGATCCAATATTTAAAAGAGAAAGGAGTTATTTCTTCCGCAGGTCATTCGAAGGCGTCCTATCAAGACATTAATAATGCAGTACAAAATGGGTTAACACACCTAACGCATTTTACCAATGCTATGACAGGTGTTCACCATCGAGAAATTGGGATGGTTGGAGCAGGATTCATGAATGAAATGCTTTTCTGTGAAGTGATTGCGGATGGTATCCATTTATCAGACGATATGCTTCGATTAGTATTTAAGGTGATTGGGTCGGATAGAGTCATTCTCATTACTGATTCTATGCGAGCGAAAGGACTTCCGGATGGAAACTATTCACTTGGCGATCAGGAGGTCAAGGTGGTTGGTCGAACTGCTACCTTAAAATCGGGTACATTAGCTGGAAGTGTGCTAAAAATGAATGAGGGTGTACGGAAAATCCGAGATTTAACTGATTTACCGCTTCATGAGTTAGTGAAAATAACCTCAACAAATGTAGCGAAAAGATTAGGAGTAGACGATCGAAAAGGGAGTTTAGCAGTTGGGAAGGATGCCGACATTGTATTGCTAAATAACTCCTTTGAAGTACAATATACTTTTTGTAGAGGAAGGCTGAGTTATTCTAATGAGCAAAGGTAATATAACATGGTTGGAAGTTAAAACTTACGAAGAAATGAGTAAAATGGCAGCTACTATTTTTGAAAAGCAATTAATAGAAAAGCCATCTAGTGTATTAGGATTAGCAACAGGAGGAACTCCGATAGGCTTTTATAAAGAATTAGTGCAATGCTACATAAAAGGGGATATTTCTTTTGAAGAAGCAAGTACGTTTAACTTGGATGAATATGTAGGGATCGGGCCGGAGGAAGCTACAAGCTACCATAAATATATGCAGGAGCATCTATTTAAACATGTAAACATTCCAAGAGAAAATGTTTATCTTCCAAATGGCTTAGCAACGAATTTAGAGAAGGAATGTGCCCGTTATGAGCAGCAGATTGAACAAAAAGGCGGAATTGATCTTCAATTACTAGGAATTGGTGTTAATGGACACATTGGATTTAATGAGCCAGGTACGTCTTTTCAATCAAGAACACATGTTGTCGAGCTTGCAGATAAAACAAAACAGGATAATGCTAAATACTTTCCAGAAGGAAAATCAGTCCCAGAGCTAGCCATTACAATGGGTATTGAAACAATTATGATGGCAAAGCAGATTGTGTTATTAGCCTTTGGTGAAAATAAAATAGAGACTTTGAATCGCATTAAGGAACAAGGCATTTCCGAGGATTTTCCGGCAAGCTGTTTGAAAAAGCATCCTCATGTAACCATTATTTATGGAAGTTAAACATATATAGTATCAAAAAAATGTTTGAGGAAGATATAGTATCTCCTCAAACATTTTAAATAAGAATAAATTTCATTTTTCAATTGAACTTGATAATTATTCTACAATTGTTTTAGGAAATTAACTAAATCAAGCTGGTTTTCCGGAACGACTCCATGGCCGTCCTCGTATGTTTTATATGTAACATTAGCTCCTAGTTCCTCAAAATAATTTTTACTTTCTAATCCCCAGTGAGATGGAATTACGTAATCATATTCCCCGTGCGAAATGAACATAGTCAAATGGTCGACAGGGTGCTTTCTATACTCCTCTTTCACAAAATCAGGTAAATAACCGCTTAAGGCAGCTACTCCTTTTATTACATCGCCCATAGTAAGAGCTATTGTCTGTGCCAATACAGCGCCCTGACTAAAGCCGACTAAACTTATTTTACTTTGATCTAAGCTATATTCCTGTACAGCCTCTGCAATAAATTGGTGAAGGTATGTTACTACCTTATCAAAAACCTGTCTTTCTGGTCTTCCCTCTTCCTCAATCGTAAAAAATGCATATCCAGGATTAAATACAATTGGTCCACGCAAACTAAATATATGGTGGCTTCCTTCTAATTCTTTTACAAGCTGGAGCAAATCCTCTTCGTTACTGCCCATGCCATGAAATAAGAAAAGAGATGGCTGGTCATTTCCATTAGTGGTCGGTGCTATATATTTATATGTAAAAGGTGACTTCATGTAAGCTACTTCCTTCCTTCTTGTAGTAAATACATTCTATCATATGCTTTATTTAAAGATAAAAGATAGTGCAAAGAGCTTTTCTAGTTGTTTAGGAAATTATAAAGTTCTGAACCTGTGGAACGCCTTGCCCCTCGGGTCAAATGGGTAAAAGCTCCGGTGGCTGAGGAGCTGCCTCCTCGCTTTTCTCCATTTGCCTGTCGGGGCAGTGATAGGCGATTACGCTTTTCTTGATGTCTAGCTTCATCGCCTTGCCCCTCGGGTCAAATGGATAAAAGCTCCGGTGGCTGAGGAGCCGCCTCCTCGCTTTTCTCCATTTGCCTGTCGGGGCAGAGACAGGCGATTACGCTTTTCTTGTTTTAACCAGATTAAAAAGGGAAAAGTAAACAAACAATATAAGTAAATAAGGAGATGGTTAAATGACTAATTCAAGGCAGATGCCAAAGGAAGAGGGTCTAGATCATAGTCTCACGTTGTTACGTGAGGGGTATATGTTTTTAGCGAATAGACGTAAAAGCTTTGCATCTAATATCTTTGAAACAAGATTGCTGGGGCAGAAGGCAATCTGTATGGGTGGCGAAGAGGCGGCTAAGCTTTTCTATGATAACGATAAGTTCATAAGAACGGGAGCAGCCCCAAAAAGACTTCAAAAGACACTATTTGGAGTAGGCGGAGTTCAAGGATTGGACGAGGAAGAGCATAGAAATAGAAAAGGGATGTTCATGTCTATCATGACGCCAAATCACCTAGAGCGTTTAAACCGTCTTACTCAAAAATATTGGGATATCAAAAGTAGAGAATGGGAACAGAAAGACCAAGTCGTTCTATATGATGAATCGAGAGAATTATTATGTAAGCTGGCATGTGAATGGGCAGGGGTGCCTTTAAATGAGGGCGAAGTAAAAAAACGTACAGAGCAGCTGACTAAATTATTTGAGTCTGCTTCTGCGCTAGGACCTGAACATTGGATGGGAAGGCACGCTAGAAAAGAATTAGAGGATTGGATTGGAGAGCTGGTGGAACAAGTAAGAAATAGCAAGCTACAGCCACCAGAGGGAACTGCTCTCAACAGTTTTTCCTTTCATAAGGACATAGATGGCAAGCTATTAGATAAAGAAATAGTTGCTGTAGAAGTGTTGAATATTATTAGACCAATTGTAGCAATCTCCGTTTATATTACCTTCACCGGCTTGGCCGTGCATCAATATCCTGAAAATAAACCGAAACTTTTAAAAGAAGACGAATTCCTTCAAATGTTTGTACAGGAGGTCAGAAGATTTTATCCTTTTTTCCCTGCGACAATCGCTAGAGTGAAAAAAGACTTTATCTGGAACGATTTTCAATTTGAAGAAGGAACCTTAACCTTATTAGACTTGTATGGAACCAACCATGATCCTCATCTATGGGACAACCCAGAAATTTTCAATCCCGATCGTTTTGCACGGTGGGAAGATAGTCCGTTTAGCTTTATACCACAAGGCGGTGGAGATTTCAATATGGGCCATCGCTGTGCAGGAGAGTGGGTAACTATTGAAGTAATGAAGGTGAGCCTTCAATATCTTGCAAATAAGCTAGAATACGACCTTCCAAACCAGGATTTAAGCTATAGCATGGTAAGTATACCAAGTCTTCCACATAGTAAGGTTATCATGGCCAATGTAAAAAGCAAGTAACAATAGGAGACTAAAGATGAAAGAATTTAAAATTACTTACTTCTTTGATGAAAACCACTATATAAGAAGGTTTATTCACTTAGAATCATTGGAGGAAGCGGAAAGTCTGATCCGAAATGAAAGGGATCAGTTTATTTCCTTTTGGGATAGTAGAGGCATCTACCATGAATTGAATACGAAGAATGTCCGTGTAACCCAACTGTCTGAATACCATCGTATAGATAAAAGTAAAAAGGTACCCAAATGAAGCATAGTCTTCATGGGTACCTTTTTTCATATGTGATTTTTGGCTGTATTTTCTTGCTTTAAGGTAAGCCGCTGTTTCTTTCCATACAAGTTAACGAGTAATAAGCTGCTTATTGCAATGGTCCCACCAACAATAGAAAGTGGAGAAGGAAGCTCATGAAGCCAAATCCAAGTAATAATTATAGCAACAACTGGCTCTGCGTATAATGTATTGGAAATAGAGCTGGCATCGCTCTTAGATAACGCTATTGCCCAAGTGAGGTAGGCTAATGCTGTAGGAAATATACCAATGTAAATCGCAGATAGATTTGCTTCTACAGTTGCGTTTTGAAGAGTATCGAATAGTCCAGGTGAAAAAAAGAGAAATGGTACAGTACCAGCCCAAGTAAAGTAAGCAGTAAGCTCAATAGCGCTATATTTCTTAAATAAAGGCTTTTGATATACGAAAAAAATAGAAGTGGCAAAAGCTGCAATTAGAACTAGGAATACTCCCGGAGAGATATCAAAGGATGAGTCTCCAGTCCCTAAAGCGATAAGTATTATTCCAACAAATCCAAACCCTAATCCTACCCATCCTACTTTTCCTAATCGTTCATTTAATATAACGACAGCCATCACAGTGGTAACAATTGGTGCAGAACCGATAAGCATACCTGCAGTCCCTGCAGAAATGGTCATTTGTCCAAATGTCACGCAAACATGGTAGAGGCTAATACCAATCCACCCTAATATTAATATTTTCCATAGGTCGCTTTTCTCAGGAAGTTTAAATTTACTTCCTGGCCAGAATGCAACAACAGCAAAAATAAGTGAGGCTATCAAAAATCTATATAAAGATAAGTGACCCGGAGGAAAGCCTCCATTTAAACTTGCACTAATCGCTGCAAAAGAAGATCCCCAGATAGCTACAGTCATAATTGCGAGAAAAAAAGCTTTTGTATTCATCTATCATTCACCGAGCCTTATGTTGTAAGATTCTTTATTTTAATATAACTAAGGAATCTTACAACATATATGAAATTTAAACAACATGACGACAGCTATTTGTCACACAAAATATAAAAAATAGCCATTGTGTAGAAAATTAGTGACTATATTACGACATTGTCTCTTTCATGTCAGTCATATACTATTAAGAAACTAATGATTTACATTTGACATAATTGGAAAAAAATACTTATTATTTTGAAAGGGGTGATCTAGAAGCAGAATCGAAAAGAGAAGAGCAGCTAGAAAACAAATCGAAGGGGTAGGTCAATTGAAAAAGTTACTTTTTTTATTGCTGGTAAGTGGGTTACTGATGGTTGGTTGTAGTGATGATACTGGAACAACGGATTCTCAAAGTAAAGGGGAAATAACTGTATGGGCTCATCCGTACACGGACAATCAGGAAAAAGAAGGGGAAATGTGGAAGGAGTTAATCGCTTCTTATGAAGATGCCTCTGGTGTGAAGGTTAACTTCCAACAAATTCCTTGGGCTAATCGCGATCAAAAAATATTGACTGCACTTGCAGCAAATAATGGTCCAGATGTATTTTATGCCATCCCTGACCAAATGCCTCAATATGCTGAAGCGGGAATGCTAGTTGACCTTAGCCCTTATATGGAAAACAACGATATGGACGATTTTGTGGAAAGCTCACTGGTTCCAACTAAGTGGAAGGGGAAAATGTATGGTGTACCGATTTTACAATCAGTCGAAACCTTTATGTACAACGTTGAAGTTGTGAAAGCGATTGGGGAGGATCCTTCCAAGCTTCCAACTACGTGGGAAGAGTTTGAAGAATGGGCAGCTAAAGCTAAAGAAAAAGGTTATTATGCTTCTAGCTTCCAAGGCGGAGGCTCAATGAATGGTACTCTGTATCCTTATTTATGGCAGGCTGGTGGTGAAATACTAACGGAAGACAATAAAGTAATGATTAATAATGAAGGTGGCGTAGAGGCATTTGAATTTATTAACAAATTATATAGTAATGGTTGGATTCCGCAGGATTCGATTACTGCCTTAGACCATGATGCCTTATGGGATAGCGGAAAACTGTTATCTATTCAAGGAGCAGGAAAATCAGTAAGTAGAATGCTAGAAAAAGAGACTTTTGAGTTTGTCATTGCTCCGCCATTAAAGAATAAAAAACAAGCTACCTATGGTACCACTGGCATGTTTGTTGTTCCGGTAAATTCAGATAATAAGGATGCAGCTGCAGAGTTTATTAAAGTAATTACAAATGCTGAAAACCAAAGGAAATTTAATAGAGAAACTCAATTCATTCCTACTAGAGAGTCAGCAAAAAATATTTATGACGATCAAAAATATCTCGCCCAATTAGCTTCTTACACGGAGTTTACACAGTCAGGAGTCATTCATCCGGAAGGGCGTAATATTATGCCGTTAATACAAGCAGAACTTCAAACCATGCTAGAAGGTAAGAAAACTCCTAAAGAAGCGGCAGATGCAGCAGCCAAAGCTATTGAAGGAAAGCTAAAGTAACAAGAAAAGAGAGCGTGATCTAAAGAATAGATCCCGCTCTCTTTTTTAAGATTTCAGGTCCTCAACCAACATGTCTTTACTAACTAATGGTTTTTCTTGTTGTACTTTTTGTTTTTGCTCAATTCTTCTAAAGGCTCTAAAACTTAACACGGTTATTGCATAGGCTAGAAGGCTTCCTGAGAAAAGTGGTATGGCTCCAGGTAAAAATGTTAGAAAAAAGTACATAGCTAATGTACTTGCTAAGATGCCAAAAAGCTCTAAGGGAGACGTAATAGCAATGAGAAACGACTGTTTTATGTATTGAAAGTATTTTAGCTCAAAATGAACATAAACAGGAAAGAAAAATAGTAGTGTAAGAATACTAGAGATTAGGATGAAAAATAGAGCAGGTAATAAAAAATTAAATTGGCCATTACTTAATTGAACAAATTGAAAGTCAAAAATTAAAAAATAACAAATGAAAGCAAAAAATAAGCCAAAACTATTTGCTTTCCAGAAGTCTTTTTTAAAGA
This sequence comes from Psychrobacillus sp. MER TA 171, assembly GCF_023713305.1. Taxonomy (NCBI): domain Bacteria; kingdom Bacillati; phylum Bacillota; class Bacilli; order Caryophanales; family Bacillaceae; genus Psychrobacillus; species Psychrobacillus sp. MER TA 171. The sequence goes on from NZ_JAMAWN010000018.1 coordinate 8,876, forward strand.
TTCTCCAAAAAGATTGAAAGACTTTAAATGGTTCTTTGCCTTCCTTCATGATCATCAATCTTACAACCCCAAATAATGCGACAGTGGAAGGGAATAGACCTAAAATCCCTAAGCCTAAAACAGTGAACATAATCCACAATAAATTCAAGTAAATTAGTGACAACATCCAATATGCAACTTTATTAAAATTATCCCAGTTCAGCTTCATTTTCTCCTCTCAAACAGAAGTCTATTAATTAAAGACTATTTATAGACATTGTCTCTTTATTGTTAATCATATAAGATAAATAAAAGTTAACTTATTATTTTGTAATTTCAGTATATTTTAGGCTATTAAGAAAGTAAATAGTTTTATAATTTGAACTTGATAGCGCTTTCTTAAAAATGTACTCGAAGTTTTTACAATTTATATCTTGAATGTTGGAGACGTTACAGAGAAAGAACGAGCCAGAGCAGATTATTAGGAGGAGGGATTTAGTAATTAAGCAACAGTTATTAATCCAAACAACATATTTTAAAAAGGGGAAGGGGTAAATATATGAAAAAGCTGTGGTTATTTTTAATATTGTTAGTGTTTAGCGCCTTGATGGTAGCTTGTAGTGATGATGAGGCAGGGGAAAAAATAGAAACGTCTGGAGAAGCTGGAAAGGATGGTTTTTCAGGAGAAATAACTGTTTGGGCACATCCGTATACAGGGGATCAGGAAGTTGAAGGTAAAATGTGGGATGAAATTATTGCTTCTTACGAAGAGGCTACAGGAGTAAAGGTCAACTTTGAGCAAATTCCTTGGGCAAATCGTGACCAAAAGGTTCTTACTGCTTTAGCTGCTAACAATGGTCCGGATGTATTTTATGCTATCCCTGACCAAATGCCACAATATGCCGAAGCAGGGATGCTAACGGATCTTAGCCCATATTTAAAGGACAACGATATGGAGGACTTTGTTGAAAGTGCTCTAGTTTCCACTACATGGAAGGATAAAGTATACGGTTTACCTATTCTACAAGAAGCTTATACCTTCCTTTACAATGTAGATATTATCAAGGAAATCGGTGAAGATCCATCCAAACTGCCAGCAACATGGGAAGAGTTTGAGAAATGGGCAGAAAAAGCAAAAGCAAAAGGGTATTACGCATCTAGCTTCCAAGGTGGAGGTTCTATGAACGGTACATTATATCCATATCTTTGGCAGGCTGGTGGAGAAGTACTTACAGCAGACAATGAAGTAAAAATTAACAGCGATGCTGGTGTAGAAGCGTTCGAATTTATCAACAAAATGTATAAAAACGAGTGGATTCCAAAGGATTCTATTACCGCATTAGAGCACGATGCTTTATGGGATGGTGGTAAACTGCTTTCTGTCCAAGGATCTGGAGCATCTATTAGCCGTATGTTAAGTAAAGACACATTTGAATTTGTTATTGCACCCCCATTAAAAAATAAAGAACAAGTTACTTATGGAACTACTGGTATGTTCGTAGTACCTATTAACTCTGAGAATCCAGATGCAGCAGCTGAATTTGTAAAAGTTATGACGAATGCTGAAAACCAACGTAAATTTAATCAGGTTACTCAGTATATCCCAACGCGTGAATCTGCAAAGGATATCTTTGAAGAGCAAAAATATTTAGCTCAGCTAGCGACTTATACTGAGTTTGCTTTACCAGGAGTTATACATCCAGAGGGACGCAACATTATGCCTTTGATTCAAGCGGAGCTTCAAACGATGATGGAGGGCAAGAAAACTCCAAAAGAGGCTGCTGATGCAGCTGCTGAAGCAATTAAAGGAAAAGTAAAGTAAATCTAATAGGGAGTTTGGTCTTTGACAGATCAAGCTCTCTATATGATTAATCTACATATGAAAGGGTGTTTACACTGGTAAATACAATAGGTAAACCTTTAGCGTCCAAGAAAAATGGGATGACGCTAAGGGCTAGATTAAAAAGACAATGGGATCGTAATGCAATCGTCTATATTTTTCTTATTCCGATCTTAATACATTTTGCTATTTTCCAAGTGTACCCATTCCTTTTAAGCTTTTATTTAACATTCATGGATTGGAAGGTAATTGGTGATCCAGAATTTGTAGGGCTTAAGCATTGGAAATACTTTTTAAGCGATAGTATTGCGTGGAAGGCCTTATGGAATACTGTGATGTTTTCAGTTTATTATATTGTCCCAACAATGGCAGTGGGCTTAATACTAGCCTTAATTATTAATTCGGGTGTTAAGATGGCTGGATTTTTTAAAGGGATTTTCTTTTTACCTGTTGTCACATCTTTTGTAATTATCGCTGGTATATGGGGATGGTTATTCAGAGGGACAGAAGAAGGAATGATTAACTATCTAATAGGGTTCATCGGTATTGAGCCTCAGCTATTCTTATCTGATTCTAGTCAGGCTTTACCTGTTTTAGCCGCATTAAGTGTTTTTAAGGTTGCCGGGAGCACTATGATTTATTACTTCGCTGGTCTCCAATCGATAGACAAGGGGCTATATGAGGCGGCTAAAATGGATGGCGCATCGACAAGTAAAATCTTTTGGAAAGTAACTTTTCCTTTATTGAAGCCTATTCATTTTTATGTAGCGATCACTACTACTATCGGGTCGTTCCAAATTTTTGACTCAGCTTACTTGCTAACAGGTGGAGGACCAAACTATGCAACAACGACTATTGTTTATTACTTATACAATCAAGGCTTTACTAGCCTGAATTTAAGCTATGCTGCAGTACTTTCCTATGTGCTATTCTTCATCATCCTAATGATCTCGCTCTTACAAAGAAGATTTTTAGGGAAAGAGTCTAATCTCTACTAGAAGGGGATGAAAGTGTTTGAAAAAGGTAATTTCCTATGTTGCTTTGTTTATATTGGGTTTTTGTTTTCTAATGCCCTTTATCATTATGATTTTAGGGTCTTTTAAAAATGTAGAATACGCACAATTAGACCCGCTTTTTTGGATTCCAGATGAACCAACTCTAAAAAACTACTTTTATATTATGAGAGATGGCCAATTTCTCCGATGGATTTTTAACTCAGTTGTTATTACTGTGATACCCGTAGCTAGTCAGATGATTTTTTGTGCAATCCTAGGTTATATTTTCGCAAAGAAAAAATTCTTTGGGAGAGAGGTTATATTTTGGGTGTTTATGGGGGTTATTATGATTCCTCAACAATTGTTGATCATACCAAAATATATTATGTTCTCTGACTTTGGATGGATCAATACCTACTGGGCGCTTATAGTTCCAGAGCTCTGGGGAATTATGGGGGTTTTCCTAGTAAGACAGTTTCTACAGGGAATACCAAATGATTTAGAAGAGGCTGCATATATAGACGGGGCAAATGATTTACAGATATTCTTTAAAGTTATTTTACCTCTCTCTATTCCGGTAGTAGCTACAGTTGGAACTTTTGCCTTTATCTCCAACTGGAACGATTTATTTCAGCCACTAATTTATTTAACTCAGGAAAAAATGTTCCCAGTAACACTTGGCTTGGCTTCGATGTTAGGGAAGGAAGGAAACTTTGGGATAGAAATGGCAGGTTCAGCAGTTTCTTTTATACCAACTTTTCTTATTTTCCTATTCTTCCAACGATATTTTACAGAGGGAATTCAAATGTCAGGTTTGAAATGATGAATTCTAACCAAATAGGTTTTGATGTAAGGAGCGATTGAAGTGAAGTCAGTTATTGCTAAAGATCAAATGGTTTATATAGAAGAAAGGCCTAAAATGGATATTTTACCTTCCTATCTTATGATCAAAACGTTGTATAGCGCTATATCTCCCGGAACCGAGTTGAGTTTAATAACAGCGAGCAATGCCCGAGAGATTTCTTTAGGGTATAGTGCTGTTGGTATTGTTGAGGAATGCGGGAACGGAATCACTGATTTTCAAGAAGGAGATATAGTTGCTTGCTACGGTGCACCCTACGTGGGGCATTCTGAGTATTTATGTGTACCAACCACCTTATGTGCCAAGGTTCCAAATGGTATGGATCCAAAAGAAGCTGCCCTCGCTGGAATCGGAGCAATAGCTATTCATGCACTTCGAAAAGCGAAATTAGCATTTGGAGAAACAGTGGTGATTGTTGGGCTTGGATTGTTAGGGCAGATGATTGCAAAGGTAGCTCATGCTGCTGCCTATGATGTTCTTGCATACGATGTACAAGCTGAAAGAGGAGCTATGTTAAAAGAAGAATCAGAAATTACCTCCTTTTCGAAGTTAGAGGACATGAAAGAAGAGATTAATGTGCGTACATTCAACCGAGGAGCAGACGCTGTATTGCTTTGTGCGGGAGGCAAACGGTCAACGCTTACTGGTCAAAGCCTGGAATGGATACGCAACCAAGGAAAGGTCGTTATTGTAGGAGATATTGAGCCGGACTTTCCACGAGAGTTAATGTTTGGGAAGGAAGCTCAAATCCTCATCTCTAGAGCAGGGGGGCCAGGGAGATATGACCCTGTCTATGAGAAACAGGCAGTGGATTATCCTTATGGATATGTGCGGTGGACAGAGGGAAGAAATGTAGCTGAATATTTAAGATTAGTGAATGAAAAGCGTATTAAGATTAATTCATTTATAACGGAAGAAGTGAACATAGATCAGGCGCCAGCTGCATATAAAGATTTGACTGACAAGAAATCTAAAACCCTGACGAAGCTAATACGTTTTCGTTAGGAAGTAGTTTTATAACTGGAGAGGAGCATTTTAATGTTGAAGGTTGGCGTGATTGGTGGAGGATCTATTTCACAATTTCATATTACCCCTTATCTCTTACATAATCGGGTAGAGCTAGTAGCATTATGCGATCAAAACGAGCAAAGACTTACGGAATGTGGTCATCAATATGGTGTTACTCATATGTATACCAACTATAAAGACTTATTAGCTAACAAAGATGTAGATGCAGTAAGCATTTGTACATGGAACAATACGCATGCTGAAATTGCTATTGCTGCACTGGAAGCAGGGAAGCATGTGTTAGTTGAAAAGCCCTTATGCATGACGGTCGAGGAGGCGTTGGCAGTCGAGGCTGCGGCAGTAAAGTCAGGCAAAGTTTTACTCGTCGGATTTGTTAGAAGACATGGTAACAACTCTAATATCTTAAAGCAATTTATCGATCAGGAATATTTGGGGGAAATCTATTACGCAAAAGCATCTTGTTTAAGAAGACTAGGAAATCCAGGTGGCTGGTTTAGTGATAAATCTAAATCTGGAGGAGGAGCCCTTATGGATTTAGGAGTTCACATGATAGATCTTTGCTGGTATTTGATGGGGAGGCCTAGACCAGTTTCTGTCAGTGGCAACACGTATTCCAAACTCGGTAATCGAAGTAATGTCAAAAACCTTTCCTTTTACAAGGCTGCTGACTACGACTCTTCTTTAAACAACGTGGAAGATTTAGCAAATGGATTAATTCGTTTTGAAAACGGAGCATCTTTGGCGGTAGATGTAAGCTTTACGCTTCAGGCAAAAGAGGATCAAGTAAGCGTTAAATTGTTTGGAGACAAAGGAGGAGCTGAAATAGAACCAGAGCTAATTATTGTGACGGAGCAGAATGATACTATTTTAAATATTCTTCCGCAGGTTGACAACAAAAGCTTTGACTTTGCAGGCTCTTTTACTAATGAGATAAACCATTTTGTAGAATGCTGCTTAGATGGGAAATCGCCTGTTGCACCTGTTGAAGATGGGGTCGAAGTAATGAAAATGTTGAATGCTATCTATGAATCTGCTCAAACAGGTAAAGAAGTTTATTTGTAAGGACAAAGTTTGCTTAGAAAGGAGGAGCTAAATCGATTTGGGTAGACAAATTGGAGACTATTCTTTAAACCATTTAAAGGCATACCAGCCAATGCTTACTCGTAAGCCGGTAGACTTTCAGGTGTTTTGGGAAGAACAAAAGAAGAAAATAAGCAATATCCAACCAAATGTCACAGTTGTTTGGAAGGATTACGTGATTCCTACTATGGAGGTAGCAGATTTAGTGTTCGAAAGCTGGGATGGGACACCATTAAAGGGATGGGCTATTAAGCCTAAAGGTGTTGAACGATGTCCTGTTATATTAAATATCCATGGATATACAGGTAGCCGTGGACTGCCCTTAGACTATTTAAAGTGGATTTCTATGGGGATAGCTGTGTATGCCTTTGATGTTCGAGCGCAAGGAAGCTCACCGGACTACGCTAAATACAATAATGGAAGTAGAAGTCTTGGTTGGATGCTAAATGGTATCCATGATCCAGATAAATATTATTATACGAATGTGCTTAAGGATTTACTAATACAGCTTGAATGGATTAATTCACCGGAGGCTCTTTTTAACCCAACAAAACTAGGAGTTGTAGGAAGCTCTCAAGGAGGGGGCTTAGCCTTAGCAATTGCAGGATTGGATCAAAGAATAGAACTAGTAGTCTCTGATTATCCATTCCTCGCAAATTTTGAAAGAGCCTTAGAGGTGTCTTTGGCAGGACCGTATATGGAGTTTATCAACTATTTCAAGTATACAGACCCACAATATGACACCTATGAAACATTGATGAATACACTTGGCTATATTGATTGTGTACATTTCTGTGAATCTATTAATTGCCCGACCCTAATGTCTATTGGATTAGAGGATTCTGTAACACCACCATCCACTGTCTTTGCAGCCTATAACTATTTACGAACAACAAGTAAGGAAATAGAAGTCTACCCTCAATATGCACATGAGGTTAACCCTTTTCATGAAGAAAAGAAGTTAGCTTTTGTCAGAAAATATTGGAGCTGAAGGGATAGATATAGGAGGGGAACAAATGAAAGTTAGTATAAGTATGTATAGCTTAGCTTCCACTCTTCGAGGAGAGAATTGGTCAGTTTCAGATTTTATTGATTATGCAAAAAATATATCTTTGGATGGCGTAGAGCTTTTAGATATTTACTGGCAAAATCCTGTTAACAAGGATGAAGAGATACAGAAAGTTGTCGAGAAACTGCACAAAACCAATCTAGAAGTATCAGCTTATGATATTACAAATAACTTTGTTCATCAAAACAAGATTGAACGAAAAGCGGAAGTTGAGAAAGTAGTAGAAGGCATTCGTGTCGCCAAGGCTTTGGATGCTAATACAGTTCGTGTTTTTTGTGGAGATATTAGAGAGGGCCTTATCTATGAAGATTGTTTTGATTGGATCATCGAGGGCTTGAAGGAAAGTGCAAAGGTAGCTGAACAGGAAAAGATAGTGTTGGCTATTGAAAATCATGGTCTTTTAGCGGGAAAAAGTCAGCAGATTCAGGAAATTATTAAAGCAGTCAACAGTCCGTATGTGAAATCTACCTTTGATACGGGGAATTTTTTATTAGTCCACGAAGAGCCTACGAAGGCATTTGACCGGCTTAAGACTGAAATAGCTCATGTGCACTTTAAGGATTTCAGAGAGAAGGAAGTTCATGAAACCGTAAAAGGCTTTCGTTCAACGGAAGGAAAAGAGCTAATCGGGGTTATCCCAGGTGACGGGAAAGTAGATTTAACTTATATCGTAGAAGGACTTAAAAAACAGGATTACCAGGGGTGGCTTTCTATTGAGTATGAAGGCTTTGAGGATGCGAAGCTAGCTAACGAAGAGGCGGTGCGTCGACTTAGAAAGCTGTTGAATTGAGGAGTGATTAATCATGAGTATTATTTTAGGTGATTTTACTGAAGTGGAGCTAGGACAGGCAAGTAGGCTTCAGTCTGTTGAAAAGCTAGTGGAGATTAACGGTGAACAAGGTTCTTTTGTTATGGACGCTACAGAGAAAAACTTAAGAGCTCTAGAGAAAAGTGGATATAACATTTTCATTCCAGCAGACTTACTTAGTTATGTGAATGAGGATAGTGACGCCAAGGTATATTTTGAATTGGAGTGTTATCCTTTCTACAAAAAAATAAAAGAAGTAATAGAGAATGGCAGCAAGGCAAATGGCGTATTTCGTTTTCGAAGAATGGTAAGAGAGTATAACCTAGATATTATGGCAGGAGACCTCTATGTACTTTCCTTATTATTTGGTGAACCTAAAGTGAGACAAATAAAAAGGTCTAAGCGAGATTCTGGTATAAGTCATATGATTCTCATGATCCGTTTTGAAAGTGGAGCCATGGCCCATGTCGAATTTACGATTGCAAATGTGGAACGAGTTGAAGTGGAATGGAGTGGAGTGAAGCGTATTGTTGAATTTGATAGTGAGGAGTTGAACGGTCAGCTTCTTCCATTACAATACAATGCAGATGATGTAATGCGCTCTGCAAAAAAGGTAGATGCTGTACTGATTGAAAAAGTGAAATTCTATCGGGATTTCATAGCTGGAGGTACACTTATATGAAAATAGGTATGATGAGTTTTGCTCATATGCATGCAAACAGTTACGCGAACGCTCTAACAAAAATGAAAGACGTGCAGATTGTTGGTATCTTTGATGAGTCGGCAGAGAGAGGGCAACAGGCAGCTGCTTTGTTTGGTGCGTCCTATTTTAACAATCAAGAGGAATTTCTCTCCTTAGACATGGATGCAGTGATCGTTTGTAGCGAAAATAATCGACATAAAGAGATGGTAATCAATGCAGCTAAAGCTAAAAAGCATATTTTATGTGAGAAGCCGATTGCTACAAATATAGAGGATGCAAAGGAAATGATTGAAGTATGTAAAGAGCAGTCGGTCATTTTGCAAATAGCTTACCCCGTAAGATTTAGTACTCCAATTCGTCATTTAAAAGAGTTAATTGATAAAGGAGAGCTAGGAGAGATTATTGCTTTTCGTACCACAAATAGAGGACAAAACCCTGGTGGTTGGTTTATAGAAGAAGAAGCGGCTGGAGGAGGAGCAGTGCTTGATCATACGGTACATATGGTAGATATAATGCGTTGGTATATAGGACAGGAAGTTTCAGAAGTGTCTGCTATAGTTGACTCCTATTATCATGATATTGCAATAGATGATGCGGGTCTGCTTACGTTAGAATTTGCAAACGGTGTAATTGCTTCTCATGATCCTAGCTGGTCAAGATTTGCTCAATATCCCACTTGGGGTGATGCAACGATTGAAGTCATTGGTACCAAGCAAATAGTTAAGGTAGATGCCTTCAAGGAGCATTTCCGTATGTTTGTTAGTGGAGAAAAATCTCTTGAACACGTTTTCTATGGAAATGATATGGATTTTGGGTTAGTACAAGATTTTGTTCAATGTGTAAAAGAAGGAAGAGAGCCATCGGTTACTGGCTATGATGGTTTAAAGTCGCTTGAAGTCGCCTTGGCTGCATATGAGTCTAGTAAATTAAAGCAACCAATTAAATTATAGAATTCTACAGGCACGTGTCTAGAAGAACATGGGCCTTTTACTGTAGCTAGAAATCAAGATATTAATCTAAAAGGCAGTGATATTATGAATTTGATTACTTACTTTAGCAAACAAGAGCCAATTCTATTTGCAGTGGAAGAGTTAAAAAGGTTGTTAGAAAAAGCCGGTATCGAAGGCTCCTTGAAACTTGTTGAATGCTTTAAAGATAGCGACGATCATCAAATTTTATTAATAACAAGAGAACGATACGAATCATTATCGATTGATTCCAAACTACCTGTTGTTTTAAGTCTAGACGGCTACAGCATAGTAAAACAAGGCACCAACACATGGATTATTGGGGAGGAGCCACGCTCTGTTTTATATGGAATTTATAAGTATTGTGAAATGTATTTAGGCTATAGATGGACTCAGTTGGATCAAGAAGAAATAGTTGCAGCGCCGCTTCAAGAGCAAGAAGAACTTTCTACTTTTAATCCTACTTTTGAAAGAAGAGGAAATATTATTGAAACCATTGATGACTCAACATTTATTAATTCATTAATAGATTGGGGAGTAAAGAATGGCCATAATGAATATTTTTTTACTTTCTTTTTATGGGAAAAAGTAAAAAGGTATGTAGCTCCGACCTTAAAAAAAAGAGGAGTAAAGGTAACATTAGGCGGCCATTCACTTCAATTTTTATTAAACGAGATAGGTATTCAGAGTGCTAAGCAAGAAAATATTCAATTCTTTACAAGAGATAAGGAAATACAGGAGAAGGTCATTCAAAAAATTGTAGCTATTTGTAAAGAGAATGAGGTAATTTCTAGAATATCCTTGTGGCCAGAGGATGTGGGTATTGGAGAGAAAAACGCCAGTGACTTCATGTCGAACTATATTTTATTTACTGAAAATTTGAATAAATCTTTAAAGAGTAGTGGGCAGCAAGTAGAGGTCGAGCATATAGTCTACAACGCTGGACTTTCGTGGAACATGCTAGAGCGCGACAATAACACGAATATCTCGTCAGAAGTTGATATTCTATTTGCATACTGGGGAAGAAATTACGCAGAAAGTATAGAATCACAGGAGATTAATCAGCAAAGAGCAAGTCATGCATTGAAGGATTGGAACGCGGGAGCCACACAGAATGGTAGAAATCTAACCGTTTTAGAATATTATAGCGACCATTTCATGCTAAGTGAGCTATTCCCACCTCTGGCAAAAAGAATTGATGAAGACGTAAGGGATTATCGACGTCAAAACGTAACGGGAATTTTAAATCTCATTGTCCCGCCACATGTGAAAGACCACTCTAGGGAATTAGACAAAAGTTACCCATGGAAGTGGGTCCAACATTTTAATAATTATATATATACGAAGCTTGTTTGGGGACAGAGTTTAAGTGCGTCTCTAGAACAATATTTTCAGATCTATGCTTCTGATTCGACACAGATTAAAGAAGCATTTCTCTTTTTAGAAGAAATAATCTCACCTCACACTAAATGGAACGTACCGTTATTTCCAGCTAGAGTCGTCGATCCAGAAAAGGTTACAGATATGACAGAGCGGCAGGACGTTGCAAACTGTCTAAACGAGATAGGTAAGTTTTTTGGACAGTGGGATTTTGAAGAGACAGAAAGGCTGCTGTCTACTCAATCAAAAGATATTTCACAATCTTATACACCGACGGAGTTAGCCAACGTATACTTCTATTTTTTAAAAACAGTAGCTGAAAGAAATCTAAAAGAATGGAACGAGAAATAAGAGAGGGAGGGAAGCGAATGAATTTTAAAGAACTATACTATTACAAGCCTACACCCAAAAATAAAGAATCTAAAATTGTGGAGAGAGACTTAATTATATACGGTGGAACTCCAGCAGGTTTAACTGCCGCTGTTCAGGCGCGACGAAATGGATTGTCAGTAGCAGTGGTAGAATTTAGCCGGAATATTGGAGGCATGACCGCTAGCGGCTTAGGTGCCACAGACCTTGGCGCAGAAAATGCCATTGGTGGACTTGCTAAAGAGTTTTATAATGAGGTAGCTAAATACTACCGTAAGGAAAAACAATGGAGATTTGAACCAAAGGCTGCACAATCTATATTTGCATCCTGGATGGAAGAGTATAACATCCCGGTATTTCTAAATGAACACTTACATGAAGTTATTAAAAAGGATCGAGAAATAAAGGAAATCATCATGGAGAGTGGTAATCGTTTTAAAGGGAAAGTCTTTATGGATTGTAGCTATGAGGGAGACTTACTTGCGCTAGCGGACGTTTCCTATTTTGTAGGTAGAGAGTCGAATGCCACTTATAAGGAAATCTATAATGGCGTTCAATTTGGTGCACCACATCATAAATTTGAGAAGTGGATTGACCCGTATAAGATAGAGGGTCAGGAGGACAGTGGACTATTACCAGGTATAAGTGTAGATAGTAAAGAGTCTTTAGGATACCAGGGACAGGGGGATCATCGGATTCAAGCCTATAACTTTCGAATTTGTTTAACAAATAACCCTAAAAATCGAATTTCTTTTCCAAAACCCCCTAACTATGAACCTCAGCGTTATGAGCTTTTATTACGCTATATTAAGTCGGGCGTTTGGGATGCTATGAAGCTACATACTCCACTCCCAAATGACAAATCGGATTTAAATAACCACGGTGCAATCTCCACTGATAATATTGGTAAGAATTATGAATGGCCAGAGGGTAGCTACGAAAGACGAGAGGAGATTTTTCAGGACCACGTAAATTATGATCTTGGGATGCTCTATTTTTTATCTAATGATGAACGAGTCCCACAGTCAATCCGTGAGGAAGTAGCATCTTGGGGTCTACCAAAGGACGAATTTATGGAAACGGGACATTGGCCGCATCAGCTTTATATTAGAGAAGCAAGAAGAATGATATCAGATTACGTCATGACAGACCATAACTGTCTTGGACAATCCTTTGTTGAAGACCCAATTGGATTGGCTTCCTTCCATATGGATTCTCATAACTGCCGACGTGTGGTGATTGATGGAAGATGTGTAAATGAGGGAGATGTGCAGGTCCCGATTTCTCCATTTGAGATATCCTACCGCTCCATACGTCCAAAAGTAGAGGAGTGTACTAATTTGCTTGTTCCAGTTTGTTTATCCAGCTCTCACATTGCTTTTGGATCTATACGAATGGAGCCAGTATTCATGATTCTTGGACAATCTGCAAGTGTTGCAGCCAATTTAGCTATTAAGCATAATACATCTGTCCAAGAAATAGATTATCAGGAACTAAAACAAGAACTGATGAAAGTAAGCCAGGTAGTTGAATGGAGTAGCGACATGAAGGATGACCCTATTAAACGTATGCAAGAGACATTCGGACAATAGTAGAAAGGATGACGTGAAATGAAAACCATACCTTGGGATGTTAGTAGACTAGCGGAAGTGGTTGAGCTCTGGAACAAAGAATTGGGAGAAGAATATCCAATGCGTCAAGAACTTTTTAACCAAAATAGTTTGGAAGACAAGAATGTCCTAGAAGATGGTTGTGCCATGGCGGTAGACGACCAAAATAACATAATAGGGTTTATTGTAGCTAAAAAATGGCAGGAGAACGTAGATATAAAAATGGATTCTAAAAGGGGGTGGGTTCAGGTACTCTTGGTAGACACAAATTACCGGAATAAAGGGTTAGGGACAAAGCTACTTAATAAGGCCGAAGAAACTTTAAAAGATCATGGTATAGAGGAGGTTCAGTTAGGCGGAGATCCTTTTCATTATTTCTCTGGAGTACCTCTACAATTTGGGGAGACACAACAGTGGGTTGAAAAGAAGGGCTATGTGAAAAGAATCGACACATATGACTTGATTAATCATCTAAGTAAGAACTATTCCATGCCCGAAGACAAGACAGTGTCTTATTCAATCTTACAACCGGATGAAAAGGAAGAGTTACTTACCTTTTTAAACAAGTCTTTTCCTGGCAGATGGGAATACGAGGCGATTAAATATTTTGAATCGAATGGAAGTGGAAGAGAGTTTGTAGTACTCAAAAAGAATGGACGGATTATTGGATTTTGTCGAATCAATGATGATGCATCCCCAACGATTGCGCAGAATGTTTATTGGAGTCCTTCCTTTACAACTAAGGTTGGAGGGATTGGACCCCTCGGAGTAGATTCGAGCGAACAAAAGCAAGGATATGGATTAGGAATTGTAGAGGCGGCAATGGTTCTATTACAGGAAAGAAAAGTCGAAACTATTATTATCGATTGGACGATATTAGTAGACTTCTATAAAAAACTAGATTTTGATATTTGGAAAGGATATGGGATTTATTTAAAGGATTTAGCAGGTACAAATTGAAATAGCGTTTACAGAAGAAAGAAGTACTCGATTTTAGACTCATTCAAAGTCGACAACCCTCACTAATCATAGCAAAAACTATTCTTAAGACTAGTACTAATAACTATATAAATAGGAGGAAAAATAAATGAGAGAATTCTTTAAAATTGTAATGATTACGGTTCTTTGTACAAGCGTGGCGTTAGGAAACTTTACGCCATTATCCATATCTCATGCGGAGGAAGCTTCAAGTGAGATACGAAACCCTGGATTTGAAGAGGTAAATAATGACCCTTCTACTATACCAGGATGGTCGATGGAAAATAACAGTAGTACTCCAGCAGTTATTACCAACACTATTTCTCACGAGGGGAGTCATAGCCTACACTTTAAAGACGAATCGGACAAAGCAGGTAGTAGGATATTTAGTGACAGAGTATCGGTCACTCCTGGTAAATCCTATACTGCAAAGGTCATGACAAATGTGGTAAAGCAAACTCATAATATTGTGTATGAGGTGCACTATTACGACAAAGACAATAGAAAGCTCACTAACAATGTCAAAACAGAGTTATTTGGAAACTTACCTAAAGACAATTGGACAGAACTAAAAGTCTTTACTGAGGTTCCTGCGAATGCAGCATATGCAAGGCTAGCCTTCTACTCTGGCGTAATTAGCTTAACAGAGGCTTACTTTGATGATGTTACTTGGGAGCAAGCAGTAGAAGACATTCCATTAGAAAGAGAATATGCTTCTCCAGTCGATTTAGGTGAAATGGTTAACGTGCAGTTAGGACAAGCAGCAGTTATTCAAAAAAATAGCCTAGGAGAAAATGAAGTATATTATCATTCTAATGGCCTTCCGGGAACATTTTCTGTTTTAAATGCTGAAACAGGAGAGCTTAAATTTTCTAAAGTAATAGAAGGAACAGAGGCTTTATGGGCAATCACAATTGGTTCCGATCAAAATGTGTATTTTGCAGGAACAGGTGATGGTAAGCTTTATCGATATTTACCAGAGGAGAAGAAAGTAGAAGAATTAGGGGTCAATCCATCTGATAACTGGGTGTGGGATTTAGAAGGTACCGCTGATGGGAAGATTTATGGGTCCACTTATCCTCATGCAGCTGTATTCGAATATGACATAGAAAGCGGTGCTTTCCGTAACTTTGGTACTGCAAAGGAAGGTCAGCAATATGCGAGAGGAATTGGAGTAAGTGATGACTCTATTTACGTCGGAGTAGGTACTAAAAAGCATTTGATCAAGATTGATAGATCTACAGGAGAAAAAGAAGAAATAATAATTGAAGGCCAAACAGGTACAGATGGCATGATCGAAAATATTTTTATCGTAAATGATAAGCTGTTTGTTTCCGCTGGTTCAGTAACTATGCTAGTTCTTGATAGAGAGACGCATGAAGTGATTAATCAATTTAGTTATAGCAATATGATTTCAGACCCTTCTCCACACAATAACAATTTAATTTACTTTAAGTTTGAAAAGAAATTGTATCAGTACGATTTTAGTAAAAATGAAACAAAAGAGATTGAAGGTATTCCTTTATTACCAGACACAGTACGAGTTAAAGATATGGAATGGATAACATTAAGCAATGGAGAGACAGTTCTTGCTATGATTACGCAGTATGGCGAATATATATTATACGAGCCAATAAAAAATGAAATAACGTTTATTGACATGGATATTGCCTCACAATCCGTAGAGATTCAGGCTCTGGAAGCTGGTCAAGATGGAAAATTATATATGGGTGGCTACCAACGTGGACTAAGTATATATAACCCATTTACGAATGAAAGGGAAGTGAATATACCTTCCTTTGCCCAACCAGAAGGCATCGGCTTTCTAAATGACAAAGTATATTATGGAACATATGTAGGAGCGATGATTTATAGCTATGATCCGAACAAGGAGATAGATTTAAATAGTAACCCTAAGCTAGAATATGATATTACTGATCATCAAGATAGACCTTTTACACTTACATCTGGAGATAATAAGCTATTCGTTGGTACGGTACCAGATTACGGGGTATTAGGTGGAGTTCTAGCCATATTCGATGAAGACACCGGTAAATGGTCACAATATAGAAATGTAGTAGAAGATCAAAGTATTATTGGATTAGCCTATAAGGACGGAAAGCTATATGGCAGCACATCCATTTGGGGCGGACTAGGCTTGGACCCAAAAGCAAAAGAGGCTAAGATATTTGTATGGGATGTAGCTACTTCCAAAAAAATAGAAGAATTTACACCTGCTATTCCTGGAATAGATGAAACTCCAAGAATGATTGGTGAGATCTCATTTGGACCTGATGGTAACCTGTGGGGCATAGTTGATGGGACAATATTTGCGATGGATCCAGAAACGAAGGAAGTGGTTAAGAGTAAAACCATTCATCCAAGCTTATATAATAGCAGTAAGTGGCTACCTTACCGACTAGAATGGGCACCAGATGGAATGCTTTATACGACACTTTCTCGAAAGTTAGTTGCTATTGATCCAGAAACTTTGTCACATAAAGTTATCGTAGATCGCTTTATGAATAATATGACGGTAGGGATGAACGGAAGCATTTATTACGCACAAGGCAACAAGCTACAAATGATTGCAGTACCTGAAACAGACGCTACACTAAAATCTATTTTAATTGGCGGGAAGACTATTTCTAATTTTTCACCAGGGAAAAGCCAATATAATTTACCGGAACAAGAAAGATCAAGCTTACAAGCTATAGCAAATCAGACAGAAGCGAATGTAGATATAAAAGATGAAGGACAAATGACTACTATTTCAGTCACTGCTCCAGACGGTAAGTCAAAGAAAACATATAGTATTCAATGGGAGCAGCAAGCAGAGGTTCCGGAATATGCAATGGAAGTGAATGTGAAATTCCAAGATGAAAAAGGAAAGGAAATACAAAAGCTTACGAAGGAAAACAAGATTACAGCTGCCATAGAGGTTAAAAATACTAAAAATAAAAATCAAGATATTTTAGTATTAATGGAGTTACTTGATGAGAATGGAAAAGTAGTTGATCAAGATCAAAGCTCAAGAACAATCCCAAAAGGTAAGACGATGAAAATGTCGACAAAGCTTAAGATGCCTAAAAACATTAAGGGGTATCAATTAAAAGTAACTGCGTGGGAAGGTAAGAAGATAAAGGAGAATATGGTGCCGTTATCGGAAGAGTTTATCATTAAGGAATAAAATCTGGAAAACATATTAGGTGGGTGAAAAAAAGTGCTAAACATAGCACTTTTTTTACTGATATTTTCTACAGCATAGCATTATAAAAGCCCACAACCCTTTAATGGGCTGTGGGCAAATTTATAATTTATATTATCGTATGCGGCTTTCTGTTTCCTTGTCAAAGAAGTGAGCCTTAGACATATCAAATGTAAGCTGTATGTTTTGCCCTGTTTCTAAAAGAGAATCTGCATTAATTCGAGCAACGTATTGCTGTTCTCCTAGAGTGGAGTACACCATGAACTCAGCACCTGTTAATTCACATACATCTACATGTGCGTTCACTACGGATTCTGGTGTTCTAGTCAGATCCTCTGGGTCTGCAGAAATATGCTCTGGACGGATTCCGAAAATAATATCTTTACCGTTGTAGCCTTGCCCATTTAGAAGAGAAGCCTTTTCTGGAGATAATTTAATCTTATTCTCGCCGGCTACAAAGTAACCGTCCTTTACTTGCCCTTGGAAGAAGTTCATGGCAGGTGATCCAATAAAGCCTCCAACGAAAACATTTTCTGGGTTTTCATACACGTCTTTCGGAGTACCGACCTGTTGAATAAGGCCGTCCTTCATAACTACTAAACGTGAAGCCATTGTCATTGCCTCTGTTTGGTCATGGGTAACGTATACAGTAGTTGTTTTAAGTCGGTGGTGAAGCTTAATAATTTCAGCACGCATTTGTACACGTAATTTGGCATCTAGATTAGATAATGGCTCATCCATTAAGAACAGCTTAGCATCACGGACGATTGCACGTCCTAATGCTACACGCTGACGCTGACCGCCAGACAAAGCTTTTGGTTTTCTATTTAGAAGTGGCTCAAGACCTAGAATTTCAGCTGCATTCTTCACTCGCTTGTCAATATCAGCTTTAGGGAATTTTCTTAGTTTTAACCCGAAAGCCATATTATCATAGACAGACATATGCGGATAAAGTGCGTAGTTTTGGAACACCATTGCGATGTCGCGATCTTTAGGAGCCACATTATTCATAAGCTTACCCTCGATACGAAGCTCACCTTTAGAAATTTCCTCTAGGCCTGCAATCATACGAAGTGTTGTCGATTTACCGCAACCAGATGGCCCAACTAAAACGATAAATTCTTTGTCTTGTACGTGTAAGTTGAAGTCTGAAACTGCAGTAGAAGTATCATCATATATCTTATAAATATTTTCGAGAACCATTTTTTCCATTGTAAATCCCCCCAAATTGTTTTTTCCATACATTAAGTTTAACAATAGAGATTAATGGCTTATATAGATGATATGCACAAGGTTTTTAGAAATATATTGTGCATGTTGTTATTCATAGTTTACGAGCAAGCTAGCACAATATACAATGAGGGCTCCGCCAAAGTCACGGACTGATATACCTGTGATTTCCTGAAATTTTGACAATCTATAATGAAGTGTATTCCGGTGAATATGTAATTTTTTTGAAGTGATAGAGGCGTTGAAGCCATTTTCGAAAAAGGCACGGACGGTTTGCAGTAGCTCCGTGTCAAATTCAATTGGAATTAACACTTCGTGGTGGATGATTTGTCTCAAGCTTTCCGACATTTCATTGGTTAGGATGGTCGGAAATATGCTTTCGAGTGTATAAATTCGTCCAGGAAAATAGTTGCCTATTCCATTAGAAAACCATTCTCTTTCTAAAGCATAACGTGAAGGTGTTTGTTCATCTACAGGATAGAACTTCCCGATAAAGAGCTGGGCTTTTATAAAAAAATCACTTTCTAAAGCTGAGATAAAGGAAGCCAGGTCCTCTGGAGACTGAGTATAAGTAGACTTTTGTTCAATCAGTAAGGCATTGTTGGGGGCTACGAAAACAAGTTGCACAGCATCCTCGAAAAATAATTGAACGGCCTTGGCCAAGTCTGTATTTTGAAAGCTATTACTCTTTATCACAAGCTGTATAATACGAATTTTCTTGCCTGCCTCAATAGGTAGCTCACCAGAGCCTTGAAGAAAACGAGTCCACCTTTCAGAAAGTGAGTAATCAGAAGGCAACGTTAAATCTACTACTGTGTAGAAAGAAGAGAGTAGCGAAAAGTCCCGAGAGGATACTTCATTCTTCTTTATTTGTATCCACTGATTACTAGAAGGATCATGAAAAGTATGAACGTCCTTATCTGTGTTATTTGGGTATTCTGAAAATTTATGATAGGAAGGAAAGAGGGAAGATAAATCTTTCAGCATAGTTGAACTCCTTTCTCATGAATCTCTTTCTGGAACGGTGGTAGTTTAGTATGCAAAGTAGACATCTAAACATATATATCAGGAATTTAATGGCTCAAAATAGAAATCTCCCAAGTTTCATATGAACTCGAGAGATTTCCTTTACTGTGCGGGCTTGAGATATAAAGTTCAATCTTTCTTGTAAGCTTGTCATGCACTTATTAAATTGCTTAGCTAAGACCAAATTCCGTTATTAAAGAGGCTAAGCCACCTTGGAAACCGCTCCCAATTGCGTTAAACTTCCACTCATTTCCGTGTCTGTATATCTCACCAACAACAAGTGCCGTTTCAATGGAAAAGTCCTCTCCCAAATCGTATCGAACTATTTCTTCATGCGTCTCGTCATTTACAATCCGGATAAAGGCATTAGAAACCTGACCAAAGTTCTGATTCCTAGCCTCTGCATCATGAATAGTAACGGTAAAAACTACTCTATGCACACCGCTAGGGACTTGTTGAAGGTTCACTAACAATTGCTCATCGTCACCATCGCCATCACCTGTGCGATTATCTCCAGTATGAACAACTGAGCCATCCTCACTTTGAAGATTGTTATAGAAGATGAAACTTTTATCGCTTAGTGCCTTTCCATTTGAATCAACTAAGAAAGCAGAGGCGTCTAAATCAAAGTCATGACCACCACTATAGCGATTTGTATCCCAACCTAATCCAACCATAATTTTTGTTAATCCAGGATTCGTTTTTGTAAGATCAATCTTTTGTCCTTTAGATAGGTTAATAACTGACATTTCAATTCCTCCTTTAAATTAGTGAGTACTGAGTAAGTGTTTTATTTTCTTTGACCATCTTCATATTTCTTTTGAAGCTCTTCTAATCGAAGACGACCTTGTTCTCTCATTTTACGGTTTTCATCTTCAATCGCCTTTGTTTCGTTCATCCCACGCATAATCGTTTCCCACGTTTGCTCAATCGTTTCAATTTTAATACTAGGCTGACCTGACATTCTGGCGATATCTACACTTTGCCTAGAAATGTCATTCGCATTTCTTAACAGCATTTCGTTTGTTCGACGGTCTAATTCACTCATCGATTGGGCAACCAAGTTTTGTCGTTTGGCAGAAATAGCATTGATTAGACCAGTTTTAAATATAGGAATGGTAGTCACAAATGCAGAGTTAATCTTCCCTATAAGCTTGGTATTACCTCGTTGCAGCATTCGGATTTGAGGGGCAGACTGATAGGCAACTTGTTTAGCCATTTCTAAGTCATAAATTCTTTGATCTAGTAGCTCAATGGCATTTTGAAGGGAATTTAAATCCATTAAAACAAGCTGATCGCCTCTCTCTGCTTTTTCCTGTAGGGCAGGGAGCTGCTGGCGTAACTGGTTAAGCTTTAATTCACCTGCAACAATATATTTCTCTAGCTCCATGAAATAAGTGAAGTTTTTATCGTAGAGTTCTTCTAACGTTTGAGTAGAAGCTTTCATCTCTTTTTCATATTTCGTAATTTCAATGAAGACTTTGTCTATTTCTTTCCCCATTGTTTGATACTTATTGAAGAGCTTTTCAATTAGCTTCTCACCCTTTTTGAACACCTTGCTCAATAGAGATGGCTTTTCTACAAAATCTTTTTTATCGAACTTATCCATAATTTTACCAAGCTGTTTTAAAAGCTCGCTGGATTCTTCCATACTACTAGATTTTATTGTGTTTAAAATTCTTCCTGTAAAAGCAGAGATTTCGTTTGCTGGCTCGCGACCAAACTCTAACAACTCTACTTGGTTTTTAGGATCAATTTTCGCAACCAATTGTAAAACCTGAGGATCTCTCTTCAATTGTGTTTTGAGTTCATTGCTTTCCTCTAAAAGCTGTTCCTTTTGGTCCATTTCTAATTTTTCTAGTTCCAAACTACTTCAACCCCTATATCATCTAAATTTTTTAAAAATCTTACTTACTACATTCTCTTCTTTAAAAGGCTCATTGAAGGATCTATCATCCATCCAGTGCAGATCAAACATTCCTTCTTGAACCCATTTTTCTATATCCAAATGTCCTTGCGGATTTACCAATATAATATCTAAACCAAGATGATGCATGATGCATAGAGCGTTTGCATCTGCTCTACTCAACTCGGGTCCCTTTTCTTCGTTATAAAGGAAGATAGTTGGAACAAATTGAGGGTAATCAAACGTTTGAAACAGACGTATAACAAAATCAGGTATAAACATGGATTGAGAGAACGCATATAATTGTAATTCCTCATGTGTTTCGTTTCCCTGAGGAATAAGAATGGGATCACGCACATGCTTAGCAATGGCTTCACCTATCGCTGTTTGTGTACCTGAAGGTAGCTTACCATAAGACCACCAATTAGAAGATTTCATAATCTCAGGATCTAACATTCCGTCAGAGTTTAAAGCATTTCGATAATGAAAAACTGGATTTGCCTTTTGTTCCTTAGTAAATGGGAATTGACGAATCACATGGGTATCCTCTCGAGAGGTTAAGGAATGCACGTTGTTCCAAAAACGCTTTCGATTGCGGTCTATTCCCATGTATTTAGCAAAAACGACGGGAATAGTTACTTGCTGACTGCTTACTTGAAAGTGAGGCCGAATCATTGCACGTTCTTTAGCTATTAAGAATGCTTCATCCTCGGTGGTTTTTAACCTTAAGGAATTTATGGAATATGATTTAAATTGAAAAGGCTTATAAAGACCTGAATCATCGTGATGTAAGAGTTCATTTATTTCTTGAGTAGCTCTAAAAGCAACTGTACCAGCAATTTTAGGCATCTCATTTGGAAATTCACTTGGCTTGCTTGCTATTTTGGGAAATTTAAAGGAATGTTCCTCATCTATTCCAAGCATTTGCATTGGCCAGGATTCATCGCAGGGATTAAATATGACGATATGAAATCCATAAGCTCCTAAAAACTTTAGAAACCATCTCTCACTAGGAGTAGCATCACCGTACCAGAGGAAGCCGGGCAGACCAGTTTGAAAGTCTAATTTTTCTAAAACAGGCTCGACATGATTGAATATCCATTTAATCATATCAATCGTTATCCGTCGATACTCATGGTGCTGTGTCCCTTCAACATAGTTAGATTGGAGCTGTTTTAATAAATCGATTAAAACAATCCTTATACGTCTATTTAAATCGGTATCATTGAGTTTTGGGAGTAAAAAATGACCTTCCAAAAAGGCAACCATTCGATTCGGAGACAGTCCTTTTTCCTGGCGATGTATTTCAAAAAGCTGATTAATAGCACGTAGTTTATCAGGTGCAATATTTTTATTAAGAGAATTAGTAAGATTAATCAGCTTACCATCAGAATCATTTAATTGTGTATGCAAAATAGTAAAATACTCATCTTCATCCATAGAAACACCAATAAATTGGCATAATAACTGGGGATATGTCAGGCTATCTTGATCGACTGTCACTATGCTAGGGTCTTCTAAAGAGTTTTTTAGCCATTTCCCAATGTTAGATGAATCCCACGACTGCATCCTTATTGGATTTAACTTCACCATGGGTTTTACCTCCTGTTAATACATATTATAACAAATATTATGAACTTTTTTTATTATTTCCTCACCTGCCAATACACCAGTTTGATCGGTTACTTGGACGTGAGATGGGAGGTGCGAATTATTTAATATAACTTCTCCATGCTGAGGGATGAAACCGTAATCAGCACTCAAAACCATATCTAAGTCTAATAATGAATCACCTGCTGCAATTACTGTTTCTGCCTCTACTCGATCAGCTACAAACTCAAGAGCGAGAGATTTGTTAATACAATTAGGCATTACGTACAACTTTCTTCCTTGTTTAGACAAGGTAAAGCCTTGCTTGTAAAAGAGTTGGGATAGGTCTTCCAAGTCCTCAACTGTAAATCTCTCCTCATCTATAATCATATACACAAACCAGTTCTCTGCCTGTAAAGATTTTAAGACGGAGCCTCTTTTAATATAAGGTTCAATCTGTGATAGTACGTGAGAGACAGAGGTACAGTCGTTCTCAAGCTGTACCTCTATTTTATCAGACCATTCCGGAATAGGTTTACCATTTTCTAATATTACAGCTCCATTGGAAACAATGGAGTATGTTGGCTTCTCCTGAGGATTATACAATCTAAACAAACGTTCATATTGTTTACTAGTTCTAGTTGTGACTGGCAAAAATTCAATGGAAGAGGAGAGTTCTTTAAAAATTTCTAGTCCTTCCTTGGTCATGAATGCTGTCGGATTGTTCTCACGCCACTCTACTATGGCTAGATCTTGTTCACTTACTTCGAGACCTCTAGATTTTTTACTATATATGAGTGTTCGATCTAAATCACTCGCAAATAGAATAGTCATATTAATTCCTCCGATTCTATAAGCCCAATAGCACGGTAATAAAGGTCAGGGATTATTTCAATAGGTATATTTTTTTCTTGGCATAAGCTTAAAATATGCTTAACAGCTTCCTCATTTTCATCTCTTAAGAGAATTTTATGAGGTTTCCTTCTTAATAACGTTCTAGTCGTTTCCCCAATACTAGGCTTTACTTTGGTGAGGTCAGAGTTTTTGTAATATTTGTGTGCGATTTCTTGAGCTACCTGCATGCCTGACCAGGTTCTTTCGTTCTTAATAGGGAATTCATTGAACTGCTTTAGGGTATTTTCCTCTTCAGCAGAAAAATGAGCAGTTATTTGATCGACAAAAGAGTTGGACACATCCTCATCCTCAAGCTCCGCGTAATACTTGGCCCCATGAAAATCCTCTGGTGACTGATAGGCGTTATTTAGAATAGTTCTACTGATTAAGCCAGATACTGTAGAATTTAAAAAGGCATTAGGTATTAGAATATCTTCTCTTGTGCTATATAACGTTGCACATCCACCAGGATCGGAAAGGACTGCAAGGTCATCGTTTAAGTGAAGACCTTGTTCATTCAATTGTTGAACGGATTTGGTCAACTCTTTTTGAATGGCACCTTTTCCTGTCCAACCATCTACAAATTGTAAATGATGGTTCGGGTATAAATCACGCACTGTTTTTATAGCATTTTCGTCAATCCCTTTTCCTCTTAAGATGGATACGCTAAAATGTGGCCAGTCTAAGCCTAAAAAAGTACGAGCATATCTTCTCATTAAAATTCCTACTGGGCTTCCTGCGCGTGCCAAGGAAATGATGACGACTTGATCCGTTCCTGCATATTTGTGGACGCGTCTAGTGACAATGCCTACTAATTGAGCTATATAGCTAGAAAGCTGGTTCATAGCCTGATTGTATAAACGTAGATACTCTGGAGAGGGTCGATATTCTATAGGTAAGGACTCAGAGTAATGATGCCCTAAAGAAAATGCCTTTTCTCGATTATCTATGTTCGATTCAATTTGAATTTTGGACATATCCTTTAGTAAGAAGGTAATGTCTTCTGGTGAGTAACTAGTTTTAACTAAGTGATCAGTCTTAAGCATCCTCTAATCCCCCTCTGTTAGCTGGCGATGTAAGGGATAACCATGTGACCGATCCTTTGCTGTGCAAATAGCTTAGTAAAGGAGACCAGGTTTCTTTATTTTTTACAGACTCTGCTACTACTAAGATTTGTTCAAATTCATGTTCTGCAACGTTATATAAGTATTGTTCAACACCATTTGAATCAGGCAAAATAAATTTACACTTACTTTTAATTGGATAGTGTTCTTCTTTTTTTGCAAAGATTGGGCTTCTAGTCGTTGTTTGGATCTTGGTATGTTTACCTAGTGCGAGAGCAATACGGCTTGGAATATATATGTTTTCTCCTATGCCTATTACAAGCGTTGGTTTATCCCTATCTAATTTCAGCTTCTCAAGTAATTTATGTATCCAGTCGTCCATTGCTGCATGGCTTTCACTCGTCAGGCCAAATCTACCAGTGAGAGTGCTATAAATTGCATGTTCGCTAAAATAGGGCGTGGTGCACTGAGAGGGGATGTCATCTTCTAAAGACACATGAACTTCTTCACCCCCTTTTAGATAAGGTATGACTTCCTCTTTGATGGTAGCTGTATTGTGTAGAGTGAATTGACCAGAAAGAATGGGAATTATTTCGGCATGAATCCCATTTTGTTTCATTAAGTCAGTAAAGTTGTTTATATTTTCTACACTTCTCCAATCCAGAATAGACAATATTTTAAACTGCTTTTTTGGGAACTTTTTATTTAAGGATATAATTAAATTGGAAAGTGTGAGGCCAGAGGTTATTTCATCATCGATAAGTACAATCGTTTCCGCTTCCTTTAACACGTTCTCTGAAGCATATACTCGGTGAGAGGTAGCATGAGAATGCTCTTCTTCAAAAACAAAAGAAGGGGAGAGATTGATGATTTCTTCACGCGTAGTATGAATGTACTGAGCCTCATCAAAATGATTAAAAACAGCATGACCTAAACCGGTGGCAGTTTCTGCGAAGCCTATAAAGACAGTATTAGACGGTAATTTAACCTTATATTTTAAAGAGCTAAGGCTAAGCGTGCGGTCTGACTGGCCGGAATCAATCATTTGAATAATATCCATTAACTGTGGATGAGCAGGTAAACCTTCATTTTCCATTAACATAGAAGCAAGAACAGTCCCAGTTCCTAGTGAAAGAGAAGGGTCTACTGGTAGGTGTTTCCCGAGCAGGCGACTAATAAAGAGAAATTGTCTTTTTTTATTTATTCTTACTCCCATTTCAAAAAGCTTATCTGGATTAAGGTTGTACGGATTATTTTGAACATCAATGGTTAGCTTTAAATTTCCATGTAAATTATATGTTCTTGATGTAGCCGATAAAGTCGTGTGTGGTAACATTTTCATTTAGCACCCCATATATTTCTGCTTGCGCCAGTATTTTTAAAGCCCAACTATAATGAGGTTTAACCTCATTCATTTTATTTTTTGAAGGGCTACTTAAAATCCCATTATTTCCATATCTGTTTCCAACGATCATGCTAGCGTCGTCAAACGTCTCCTTAGAAACAGGATAGACAGCATTAACGATATCTACTTGGCTTGGATGAATGCACGTTTTACCGTAAAATCCATTCAAAAGGTCTAGTTGAACTTCTTCCCATAAGATGTCCTTACTTTTATCATCAAAGTATTCAAATACAGGACCTGAAATTATAAAGTTATCCTCATAGCGTCTAAAAGTGTTTAGAATTTCTGTTAAACAATCTCCAATTAATTGTAGCTCGTAAACAGTTCTATTATATGGCCGTCTAAGGCTAAAAAGGCTAGAGAAGTCTGTTGCCCCAACTCTAATGGTTAATATGAGACGTTCGTAATTCAAGAAAATCTTATAGAGCTTTTGGAGCTCCTCTTGTCGAGACTCTTTATAAATAATCTCTTTTGATTCAATAATAGGCAAACCATATAGCGTAACGGATCTTGCTTGGTTTAAGGAATCCAAGCATGAAAAGAAATCATTAGCATTAGTAGAATTACATTTAGGGAAGACTATACCCGTGATAAGGTCTAAGTCATTTCCTAACTGACTAGCAATTCTCTGTAACTGGTCTACGCTTCGAATTCTTATAAATAGGAGGGGCAAATCATACTGTAGGGTAGCATTTGCGCTGATTGCTTCAGCTAAGGTGTGCAGTTGTTCTACTACATTGTTTTCGGCTTCTGTTAGCGCGTTATCTGAAATAGAATCCTCTAAACACATAATTACACTAGTAAGATTTTCAAAAGATCTCTTGATTAGTTTTGAAGAAAAATTACTCATTAGGCCAGGAATATATAAAGTGGCACCCATAGCAATCCCCAATTTTAGCTTGTCTGTCGTTTTTGAAAATTCTTTAGGAGGTAGATGAAAAAAATTATTCACTTCATTTTCACTTAAACCCTTAAAATGTCTGATGGTAATCACTCCTTGAAAGAAGAAGGGGCTATAGGTCACCCAAGTTCTATTAAATATACTCTTTGTAAAAAAAAAGCAAGGAGAAAACCCTTGCTTTAGAAAAGATTTAACTAGTTTAAGCCAAAGTCAGAAACTAAAGCTCCTAATCCACCTTGGTAGCCGCTACCAATTGCATTAAATTTCCACTCGTTATTGTGGCGATACAATTCACCTACAACTACTGCTGTTTCAATTGAGAAATCTTCTCCTAAATCGTAGCGAATTAGTTCTTCCTGAGTGTCTGCATTGATAATTCGTACGTATGAATTATTTACTTGACCAAAGTTTTGACCTCTAGCTTCTGCATCGTGAATAGTAATGCTAAAAGCAATTTTTTCAATAGAACTTGTAACGTTTGCAAGGTTTATATTAACTTGCTCATCATCGCCATCGCCTTCGCCTGTGCGATTATCTCCTGTATGAACAACTGCTCCATTACTACCTGAAGTATTGTTATAAAAAATAAAATCAGCCTCAGATGCACATTTTCCACTGCTATTTAATAAGAAAACGGAAGAGTCAAGGTCGAAGTCGTTTCTGCCGTCATATTTGTTTGTATCCCAGCCTAGACCTACAATAATGTTTGTTAACCCTGGATTACCTTTAGTTAAGTCTACCTTTTGTCCTTTAGATAAATTAATAGCCATGTTTATATCCCACTCCTTATAAGTATTTGTTTGCTATAGATGAAATATCAGTGTCTGCTGTACCTTCTCCAATAGCCGAGAATTTCCACTCTTCACCATCGCGATATAGTTCCCCAAGGAAAAGTGAAGTTTTCCCAGAATAATTATCAGAAAGATTATAATGTACTAATTCTTGTCTTGTATCGTTGTCCACTAAACGAATAAATGCATTTTTTATCAAGCCAAAATCTTGTTTTCGTTGTTTTGCTTGGTAAATATTAACGACAAATAAAAGTCTATGAACAGAACTTGCAACTGATTTAAGGTTTACGTTAATTACCTCATCGTCTCCGTCACCATCTCCGGTACGGTTGTCACCCATATGTACCACGCTGCCATTGTTAGAAGTTTTGTTTCCAAAATATATTAATTGTTGTTTGGAAGATAACTTTCCATTTTCGTTTAAAAGTAGAACTGAAGCGTCACAGTCTATAGCAGCGCCACTAGAACCACCGCCAAAAAGACTACCTAAAAACCCACCGCTTTTTTGACTTACTGGATCCCATCCAAGTCCAACCATGACACTTTTTAAAGAAGACCTACCTTTAGTAAGATCAATTTTTTGTCCTTTTACAAGATTAATAGCCATTGATAAACCTCCCCAAATTTCTTTATTTAATTAATTTTACGTAACTACCGCTTAAATAGTTTCATTAAGTAATAAAATTTTTATCGTTATTCATACTAATATATTTTAACGGTTTACATGGGAAATTGGAAATATATAAGCCGATATCAGAACAAAGACTGTGACAATTTAAATTCGGTTTCTGCTTTCTCCTGAAGTTTTCAAGCAGAGCCACGCAGAAGTTAAGTGTGAGTCACTTGTTGCTTCATCCGAGCTTTATTTCTTTTGATAGAGAATAGCGGCATGCCCTAACGTTTTAGCTGCTGTTAGCATGGCCTTTTCATCAAAATCAAACATCGGGCTATGATGTGGGTAGACATCTCCATCAGGCATAGCTCCGGTGAAGAAAAACGTCCCTGGAATTTGTTCGAGATAATAGCCATAATCCTCACCAATCATTAAAAGCTCCGATTCCTGTACCTCTTTGACATCTGGGATTTGTCTTGCTATTTCAGCAAGATATTCTGTTTCTTCTTTATGGTTAATGACTGGAGGGTATCCTCTTTCATATGTGAGTGTATAGGTACAGTCTGCAGTCAGACAAGTTCCGTCTAACACGCGTCGTAACTCATTCTCCATTAAATCTCTTACAGCAGGAGTAAATGTTCTAATGGTTCCGCTCAATTTAACCGAATCAGCGATAATGTTAAATGCATTGTCGGCAACAAATGAACCGACAGAAAGAACAGCCGACTCTACCGGATTGACTCTTCTTGAGACAATTTGCTGCAAATTAACTACTAGTTGTGAAGCAGCCAAAATGGCATCTTTTGTGTCATGAGGATTAGCGCCATGACCACCGCGCCCTTGAATTTTGATGATAAAACGATCTGCTGCAGCCATAATTGGGCCGGAGCGATAGGCAATTGTGTGAAGGGGAGTTTGAGACCATAAATGGGTACCAAAAATTACATCTACGTCATGTAAGCAGCCAGCTTCTATCATTGGTTTTGCGCCACCTGGTGCATATTCCTCCGCATGCTGATGTATAAATACGTATTCTCCGCTCAGTTCATCTTTTAACTCATGTATAGTACGGGCAAGAATGAGCAGTGTAGCAGTATGTCCATCATGTCCACAGGCGTGCATTACACCAGGTACTGTAGATTTATACGGAACTTCCTTCTCATCTTGAATGGGTAGTGCATCAAAGTCTGCACGCAAAGCAACCGTTTTCCCAGGGCGTGCCCCTTTAACTCTTGCGACAACACCATTTCCGCCCACATTGGCGTCAAAAGGTATACCAAGTTGTAAGTAAAAGTTTTGAATATATTTGGCAGTGTTAGTCTCTTGAAAGGATACCTCAGGATGCATATGTAAATACCTTCTAATTGTTACCATGTCATTAAAACCTTCTTCTAATCTTCGAAATAAATCATTAGTCATCTTAAAAACACCTCTTTTATATATTTTTAATTAACAATTACTTCTAAAAATTATAACAGATAATAGAAAGTCTATTTTAAATTATTTAAATAATCTATTTTTTATTTTGGTGCATATTTTCTTACAGAACTCACATCATACGACTGTAATAATTTATTGAAA
Organism: Psychrobacillus sp. MER TA 171; assembly: GCF_023713305.1. NCBI lineage: Bacteria > Bacillati > Bacillota > Bacilli > Caryophanales > Bacillaceae > Psychrobacillus > Psychrobacillus sp. MER TA 171. The sequence goes on from NZ_JAMAWN010000018.1 coordinate 38,755, forward strand.
AGGAGAAAATAAAATGATAAAAAAGATGAAGATATTAATCGCTATTCTTATAATAGGGTTCTTAACAGCATGTGGAAATGATGATGCTAAGGATGATAAAACAACAGATACGACAACGGATACAACTCAAGATGGGAATATGGATCCTAATGCAACAGTTGATACTGGGAACGATGGAGAAATTGGTGAAGAAGAAGGAAAAGACGTTTCTACAAACGGAGATCAAAAGGTTGATGTAGCAGATGACGTGGCTGCAAAAATTGCAGAATTGGATGAAGTAGATGTTGCTCATGTGTTAGTGACGGATACAAATGCATATGTTGCTGTTAAAGCGAAAGAAGGAACAGAAGATAACGATGAGTTAAAAACTCGTATATCTGAAAAAGCTAAAGAAGGTAAAGGTAATTTAAATTTTGAGAACGTGTATGTATCTTTGGATCCTGATTTTGTTGGCCGTATGGAAGAGTACGGAACAAAGATTAAAGCAGGGGAGCCGGTTGAAGGATTCTTTGATGAGTTTACAGATACAGTACAACGTGTATTTCCTGATACAGCTAAATAAAAAAGGCGAAGAGGTAATTCTCTTCGCCTTTTTCTTATTTTAACCCGATATTTGCTTTGACATCGACCTCTGCATATTTCTTCTGATCTGCTCTTGCTCCTATTAATGTGCCTATATAGCCACCCAAGAACCCAGCAGGTACTGAAAAAATCGCAGGGTTAGTTAATGGGAAAAGAGCTGTACCATTAAATAAATGAGTGCCATCTGTTCCCCAAAGGTTTGGACTTAAGGAAACTAATACTAGAGCAGTAACTAGCCCGGTGACAATTGCTGTCATAGCTCCAGTGGTATTGAACTTTTTCCAATAGATGGTGTAGATGATCACCGGTAAATTAGCACTTGCAGCGATACAGAATGCTAGTGAAACCAAGAACGCAACATTCATCGTTTGTGCTCCTAAGGCTAAAACAATAGATAGAAGTGAAACCCCAACAGAAGCAAAACGAGCCGCTCTCATTTGCTGTTTTTCAGTTGCTTTTCCTTTCTTTATGATTTGTCCATAAATATCATGGGCAAATGCAGATGCACCTGATAGCACTAGTCCTGCTACTACTGCTAATATAGTGGCGAAGGCAACAGCAGATACGAAAGACATGAGGATATCCCCTCCTAGTGCCTGCGCTAGTAATGGTGCTGCCATGTTTCCTGCTGAGTTTGCAGACATAATGTCGCTAGCTCCTACAAAGTAAGCAGCTCCGAAACCTAGGAAAATAGTAAGAACATAGAAGATACCTACAATCCATGTTGCATACACCACAGAAGAGCGGGCAGTTTTAGCATCTTTTACTGTGAAGAATCGCATAAGAATATGAGGTAAGCCTGCTGTACCTAATACTAAGGCGATCATCATAGAAATTGTGTCCAAGCCATTCGTATACTTTACTCCAGGATTTAAGAAGTTTTCTCCTTGCTCTGTAACCGTTTTCATCTCAGTGAACATACCAAGGATATTAAAGTTGAATTTCCATAATACTAAAAACGAGATAAGGACTGTCCCAATCATTAACAATACAGCCTTAATGATCTGTACCCAGCTCGTTGCAGCCATTCCACCCCAAAGAACATAGATGGTCATCATTGTTCCTACGATTAGTACAGCAATCCAGTAATCAATGCCTAGTAATAGTTGTATTAGTGCACCTGCACCCACAAGCTGTGCAATCATATAGAACAAAACGATTGTAATAGTGCTAATCGCGGCAGCTCCACGTACTTTCTTTTGGTTAAAGCGTGCATTAATCATATCGGCTAACGTATATTTCCCCAAATTTCTTAGAGGCTCTGCTACGATGTAAAGTACAACTAAATATGCTACTAAGTAACCTATACTATAGAAAAAACCATCAAAACCAAAAAGTGCGATAGCTCCGGCAATTCCGAGGAATGATGCAGCAGAAAGGTAATCTCCTGCGATGGCTATCCCATTTTGCCAGCCAGACAAACCTCCACCGGCAGTGTAAAATTCACTAGCAGAGTTAGTTCGTTTGGACGCAATGTATGTGACAAATAGAGTTAATGCTACGATTCCTACAAAAAATATAAGACCGACTGTACTCATGCCATTCATACATAATCACCTGCCTTTTCCTTTTCGATTATTTCTTCCGCATCCTTATCAAACCCCTCTGCTTTACGAACATAGATCATACATAAGGTCCAAGTCATGATGAATTGAGCAAGAGCAAAAACCCAAACCCAAGTTATATCTCCAATTGCTGGCTTGTTTAATATAGTTGTATAAGACGTTAAAATTGGTAAAGAAATATAAAATAGCAGAAAGAAAATCGTTATTGGAACGATAAAATTTCTTTTCTTCTTTTTTAAGGCAACAAATTCAGGGCTGTGTGCAATAGCCTCATAGTTGTAAAGTGGTGGTTCCTTTCCGCTTTTTTTCACTTTTTTAGAGGTTTTTTGAGGACTAGCAGGGTTTAATACACTTCCAGCTTTCTTTGGCATTTTCCTTCCTCCTTCAACTTTACTAGCTTTCTGAATATTAAGTTAGAAAACTGTATTTTAATAATAGGGAAAAATAATAAAAATTACAAACAAAAAATTATAATATTGTAATTATTTAGAAAATTATATTAATATAATACAATTTTTTCTTTTCTAAAATGTTTTTGCTTATGGACGGGTGCAGAGAACTTTTACGATACGTTAACATGTGCATGGCGAGATTGTATTTATGGAATTTTACTACAGGGTGAGTTGGATAACTAAGGAGTATATAGTTTGTGTTTTACTAGTTGAGTGCAATAAAAAAATTAACCTTTCTAAATATAACCAAATTAAAATAGTGATTGATAATTTAAGAAATCCTTAAAAAATGCTAACATATAAAAGTTGGACTAAAAAATCTAAAAGGAGGTCTGTTCATGAGTAATGTTTCAACTCTAGAAAAAACAATGCGCTGCAATTTAATGATGACTAATAATGCTCGCAAAGGAATACAGGAGTGGTCAGCTGATGAACACGACTTTTTTAATATACAAAAATCGTTTCAAGTTTACATTGAGAAACGTCCGGTTAATGCACAAGGAAATATCTCGCTTTCCTTATACTTTGACAACATAGAGAACTTGCAGCTTACTGAAAAACTGGATGGCAAGGTAGCAATAATGGACTGTGTACTACAGAACAATGGGTTTCTTGCAACCGGATTTCATGTACGGGGTTCTCGAGTGCCGGTGCAGACAAATAGAAGGCTACCAGTTAACCTATCATTCGTTACATCAAAAAATAACGGTGCTGGGTTACCGATACAGTTACATACAAAGATACGAGAGTTACCTGTAGCAGAGGAACGCTCTGAGTACGTGAAGAAGCGGATATCAAGCTGGGAAGGTTATTTAAAAATACAGGAACGAAATGCGGATATTGCAGATATAACTGCAAGCTTTTCTAAACTTATATTTAACGAAGATTTTAGTAGGATGTCATTAGTAGGCTGTGAAGTTAACGGTAACGAATGGAATAAAATAAGAGGGCTTAGCATTAGCTTCAAGGGTTACCAAAATGACATTGGGGATGTATTAAAAGCAAATAGGAATAAAAACACGATTGAAATAGAGCTAAGACCAAGGATTAAGGAAATGGCAAGGAAAAATAGTTTGAACCCTAAAGCTAAGGAAGTGGTTTTTAGTAATTTTGCAACCCTTAGTCAAATACGTCGACTACGAAAAGGTTTTGAGGATCTTCAGAATGGCTTAGCAGCAAATGCCAACCTAGAAAAAATTCTATTTGAAGATCGTCCTACAATTAGAATTACGAATAAACAAAAAGAACTGGAATTCCATAATAGGCTTAATGAATTTCAACAGGAGGCAGTCGTTGGTGCTATGTCTGCAGAAGACTTATATGTTATTCAGGGTCCCCCAGGCACGGGTAAAACAACTGTTATTTCCGAAATATGTCAGCAGAATGCTAAAGCTGGACTTCGCACCCTTGTAGCCTCTCAGTCAAACTTAGCGGTAGATAATGCCCTTAGTAGGTTACTATCTAACAAAGAAATTCGTATATTACGGTTTGGTAGAACGGAGAGCATAGAAGAAGAAGGGAAAAGATTTATAGAAGAAAATGTGGGGCAGTATTGGAAGGAACAGACGCTTGCAACACTTTCCGATGTAATAGAGCATCATGCTTCTCAAGAAAACCTACTAAAAGACAGATTGAATAATATTGTCCTAGAGACAAAGAGTCTTGATGAAGAAAAGCAACGTTTAATAGAAGCTATTGAAAAGAAAGTCATAGCACAGACCGAGTATGATGAACGTAGTCAACAAATAAGAGCATTAAAAAAAGCCTTAGTTTCATTAAAAAAGGAATGTGAAGAAATTGAACTCACTATTCAAAGTATTGGTCCTGCAGTTCAACAACTAGCTCAGGATATAAAGGCTATGGAGCAGTTCCTGGAAGCTAATCCTTCAATAGAACAATTAACAGAACAAACGGAGCAGCTAACGAAGGAATTGGAAAGTATCCAAGATCAGATTTTGTATCAAAAATCAGTACGTTCTTTACAAAAAGCTCAACAAGAAATAGAAAACACGAGAGAACAACATCAAAAACTTCAAAAAAAATTAGGGGCATTAGAAGCTCTTAAAAAAGAAATCCAAACAATCCGTAAGGTGGATGAACTGAAGGAGCGTCTAAAGCTATGTGGGATTGTTCCATCATTTCTTGTTAACCGCCAGATGGAAGAGTTGGATTTGTTAATTGAAAGCATAAAGTCTTCAAGTGATTGGCAGGAGTTAAATGCTCGATTGAGCTCGGCCATAGCATTTATAGAAAAACTACTAAAAAAACATAAGTACCCTGTAGAGTCAGTCAAAAGCAATATGGGCAGAAGTGGTGTCGTTTTTGATTCCAACTACACGGTTAAAGAAATTCACCAATTTATGAACAGATTAAAGCATATTATGACTTCAGATGAAGAAGAGCTGACTACTGAGAAATTAGCTATTCTGCTAGAGGGTCTTTATGTAAGAGAGAAATTTGTTTTAAAGCAACAAGCAAGCATTCAACTGTCTAAGAGCAATTCCATTACCAAGTATCAGGCTATCAAGGCCCAAGTAGCCACTGAATTGGAAAACGGGTTCAAAGCTATTAATAACCAAACAAGAGAGTTAATAATTGTTGGGACAAATCAGAAACACCAACTTACCAATTTAGAGAAACAAATTAAGGACATTTCCGCTGAATCTGGTGACTTTGAAGGCCTTCCAACACAAGAGGCTCTTGAAACCAGCTTGTTAGATAAACAAAAAAAGAGAGCAGCTCTGGATGAAACATTGGAGAAAGTATCGGTTTACAGCGCGAAGTTAGGCCACAAAAAGGCTGAATTAGAGAAGCTTAAAACTCAACTTCAGGAGCAAGAAGATATTCTACAAAAAAATGAACAAGAAGCTAAGATGGTAAATGCAGAAGGTCTAGACCAGGAAAAGCGCTTAAAGATTTTAGATGAAATCATACTCCAAAATCCAGAAAATGCATTAAAGAAATTGGAAGAGAGCTACACGGCTTTAGAAAAAGAAAGTGCGCAGATACACATTGAATTAGAGCGCCTACCTATAACTCAAGCTCTTCAAACGGAATGGTTTTCTCTTTTACAGGAAGCTAACGATCATGACTTAGATGAGATAAGAAAGCTATATGTGCGTCATGCGAATGTGATTGGGACTACTTGTGTTGCATCTGCTAGAAAAGAATTTATGGAGAATTATCCAACCTTCGATGTTGTCATCATTGACGAGGTATCCAAAGCTACACCACCAGAACTCTTGTTGCCGATGTTAAAAGGAAAGAAGATTATTCTAGTAGGTGATCATCATCAGCTTCCTCCATTAGTTGGAGAGGATACGTTAGATGAAACGCTTCAGGCTATTCTTGAAGAAAGCGATAGCTTCGAAGAAAAAGAAGAGTTGAAAAAGTTGCTCAAAGAGTCTCTTTTCGAACGTCTCTTCAAAAATTTACCTAAGAGCAATAAAACAATGCTAGCGATTCAATATCGAATGCATGAGAGTATTATGGAAACTATTACGCCGTTTTATGAGGAAGAGAACTACAGGTTACAATGTGGCCTAACCGATTCTGATGCGATGAGGGACCATTTATTAGATTCTGAGATTGTCAAAAGAACCGACCATCTTCTATGGGTTGATATGCCTAATGAAAAACGATACTTTGAAGAACGTATGAAGGACGGTAAGAGTAGATTCAATCAAGCTGAGCTCGATTCAATTAGAAAGATTCTCATTGACTTGGACAAAGCTACAGAGAAAGCTAAGCAAGAGGGAAGAATGGAGCAACATGAAAAGAAAAGCATTGGAGTTATTAGCTTCTATGGTGAACAAGTAAAAAGAATTGATCGACTCATTCAACAGGAAATGAACTTAAAGCATTTGCATTTTAGAACTGGAACGGTAGACAAGTTTCAAGGAATGGAAATGGACGTCATCCTTTTGAGCATGGTACGTAACAACCAGGACAAGAGTGGAGACATTGGATTTGCTAATGATTATCGTCGACTGAATGTAGCATTATCTCGTGCTAGAGAGCTGCTAGTCATAGTAGGCAGTGTGGAAATGTTTACGAAACGAGCTAAGCAAAAAAGCTCCAGAGAAATGTATGGTCGTTTAAAAACAATAGTAAAACAGAAGGAAGGCTTTCGTGATCCAGATGTGATTGGACAAGGGAGTCGCATAGGAGTTTAAATATGCAATCATTACAAAAACGCTTAGAAAAAGAAATTTACCAAAATTCTAAGGTGAAAATAATGGAATCACTAAATTGGTGTGTTCCAGTCCATACAATTGAAGTGGAATATAAACGAGTGAAGCGTACAAAAATGGACGTACTGATGAAAATGATGTTAATCTCCTTTCAAAAAGCGAATATTAACACCTCTGCCCAGCTTAGTGAATTGTTGATGGTGGAGCAGCTATTCATCGATGATTTAATAGAGGTTATGAGAAAGTCAGGTTTAATAGAAAAAAGAGAAGCTAATATTGTACTAACGGCAAAAGGTAAACAACAACTAGAACAGGGAATCTTCGAAGAGGAGCAGGAACCTGGGACACATCATATACTGTTTAGTCCTACCCATAATAATTTTTTAACCGGAGATATAAAGCCTGCCTCAGAAGGTGAGGAGCTGCTCCAGGTGTATAGATACGCTAAAGATGAAAAAAAGCTGGCTATAGAACAAGCAATTCTGTTAGACGCTCTACATCAATCTAACATGGAAGATCATGAAGGAGAGGAATTAATAATCATTTCCGAAATTATCTCATCTACTGAAATGTACATTGATGATATCCCGTGCTTAGAATACATTATTTATAATGAGCAGGAGGACCTGTTTTTCGCAAGAGTATGGAATACGCTGACCGATCAATGGGACGAAGCACTAGAAACGCAGTTAAATGAAAAAGAACGACTGCGTTGGAGAGAGAAATTTTTATAATCATTATAAAAAAACTGAAGATGCCCCCAGAGTTTTACAAACCGTAAAATTCTGGGGGCGTTATTATTGTCTGTAGAGCTCTTTGCAAATGACTTAATTATCACTAGTCATTGCATTATGTCGTGGGCCGGATGATAATCAGCTTATCTAACTTAACCTATTTAGTAGTAGCCTTGTAATATTCCTCTATAGGTACAAACAAACCAACCTTACCATGGCTTTCATGCTCCAGGGTAGCAAAAACTATACCAATAACAAGGCCTTCTTGATTAAACACCGGACTTCCACTATTGCCTCTGTACACAGGGGCCTCCATCATCATGATAGGTACATCCCAGTCACTTAATTGGTAGGGTTCTATTAATGTTCCCTCATTGGCTATCCCTGTAAAGCGCAATGGATTGCCGATAAAGATGATAGGATCACCTTGCTTAGCTTCCATTTGCTCAGCTAAGGTTAAATACGGGAAGTCTTCATTGCTGGAGACTTGCAAAACGGCTAAGTCAATTTCGGGATAGGATTCTATCACATCAGCTCGAAATCGCCCATCATCAGGGAAGCCGACAGTAATATTATTTTTGTCTTCAATTACATGATAATTGGTTAGAATGATCCCGTTTTCTGAAATGGAAAATCCAGTGCCTTTACTATCGTCTGTGAGAACAACTACAACCGATTTCTTATACTCTGCTATATTCTCCTGAGCTGATAGGCGAGCTGACGTTTTGACGAATTCAATAGCCGGAATGGAGTAAACCTGCAAGATAATACCAAAAGTATTAATAAATAAGACCAATGCCATCAAGTAAAAGATCCACTTTGGAAATGGGCGCTTTCGTGTAGGAAGGTTTTTTTCCTCTTTAGCTTTGAGCAGTGCCTCAGCTTGTGCCTCCAAAACTAATTGCTGCAATTCTTCATCATCAATATCCTCTTCCCATTTTTCCTTTTTTCGATCATCAGGCATCTTACTCACATCCTTACTGATTGCAACTTGTACATCTATTATACATAAATGTTGTCTATTAATTGGTAAGATAAGAATTAATTTCACTTGAAATATGAGTACAAAAGGTTTAATATATGAATACAAGCTGCATTGTGCGTATGAATATTAAGTTTTAACCTTTATGCTGTAACAGGGAGTTTTATATAGAGCCGGAATGACAAGCTTCATTCTCTTTTAGACAATGAAGACATGCAAAGAAGGTATCTGCGAACACCCACTTTGAGGAGTGGTGGTTTAAAACTTTCATATAAGATACGGCAAAGGCGGCTTCCTTAAAAAGACTATTATAGCAACCTTTATAGAGCACTCTTACCTGAAATGGTTGGGGTGTTTTTTTGTGGCATTTTATCATTGGTGTTAAATTGGTGTTAAAATTTGAAATAAACTAAGAGAAAATACTATAAAATAATGGAATTAACACCAAATAGACAATAAAAAAAGCAGCCAAGGACAGACCACTTTTTAAATAAACTTTATTTAGTTTGTATATCTTTTGGTTGGAATAGACCCTCTAACGTATCGGCTGCTGCTTGGTCGGCAGTACGTAAAGCATGACCGTAAGTATCCATCGTAATACTTATGTGGGAATGACCTAAACGCTTTGCAATGATTTTTGCATGAACTCCCTGAGCTATTAATAAGCTCGCTGAGGTGTGCCTAAGATCATGCAGGCGAATATATCTGAATTTTGTTCGTTTCGAAAATTTACTCCACCAATTTGAAGGGGAAGAAGGGTATAAATGAGATCCGTCTTTTTGGCAGAAAAGCCACTCTCTTTCTTCCTCTTTCCATGTTTTAGATTTTAGCTTTTCAGCTACCCAGTATTTTCGGTACTGCTTTAATTCTTTCATTACGGATGGAGGAAGTGTGACAAGTCTTTTGGATGCCAAAGACTTAGGTGACTTAATCAAAGGTCCATTTTTTCCTATTACAATACTTTGTGTAATATCAATACGATTGTTTTCAAAATCCACTTTCGACCATTCAAGACCTAAATTTTCTCCTCTTCTTATACCTGCAGTAATGGAAAGTGTCAAAAACATTCTCCAAGGAAAAGGTTCGTCCTGAAGAGCTTGTAGAATTGCAGTCACTTCCTCCTCTTCATATACATTCACTTCTCTCTTTACTTCCTGATTGTTCTTAGGCTTGTTAACACCCTCCATTGGATTATTACTGATTACTTTCCACTGTGTCGAATATTTAAAGATGCTTTGTAGCGTTCTGTAAATATCTTGCTTGGAAAGTAACGAAAGTTCACCTTCTTTTCCATCTTTTCTGGTCAAGTTTGATAATAGATCTAATAACACCATTGAATTAATTTTATCTAATGGAATATGACCAATTACGGGTAAAATATGATTGTTTAGTTTAAATACATGATTGGCTAAGGTTGTGGAGGATAATTCTTTTTCTGCAAACTTTTCAAACCACTCCTCTACAAATTCGGAAAAAGGCATTTTCTCAGGATTTATATAATCACCTGAAAGAACTTCTTGCTTAAATTTCAAAAATTCATGTTCCAAATGTTCTTTCAGTTGTTTAGGAGTCATTTTCTTTGTAACTGTATGGGTTTTGGTTTTCCGTGGGTATCTCCCTTTCGCATCTTTCTGTTGGTAGACAGTGAAACGATAAGAATTACCTCCTCTTTTTACAATATTAGCCATGTTATTCTTAATCTCCTCACGATTTTTTTACGATTCTTCAAAAATTAGTTTTAATATCTGCAATGCTTTTTCTTTTTCTGTATTAGTAAGCAGACGGTTATTTATAGAAAGATTCTTTAAGCTAAAAATATTTTCAATATGAAAAGTCTCCTCGGTTTTATTTGTTTCCTCTTTCATAGATCTTTTTTCTCCAAATGATTCATCATCATTTACAACTACTTTATCTTTCGGTGCGGAGAATTTTTGCTCAGAATACCACTTAGAAAAATCGCCTACATTTAAAATGGCACCAATTTGCTCACTGTAGTGGTGTATTAAAGCGTAAAATGAATCAAGATTGTTTTCGGAGTTCACATATTCATCTCTATCTACATTCAACTTGTCTGCCAATTCATCGATTGTTAAACCTCTATGGATTCGAAGTAATCGCAGAAAGTCGCCCATATCAGCAAGGATGTTGAAATTTGTAATTAAAAAATCTGTAATTGTACTTTCGGTAAGCTCCTCTATATCTCCTAATTCTTTTAGTTCCTTCATCTTTAGTTCTTGTTTTTCAAAGCGGGACGAGGGAAAAAGAACCCCCTTGTTATAGTTGAGATCAAAATAACTGATAAAGGCTTTTTTGTTGTCGAATGACAATTGGCTTATCATATTTGTTACAAAGTCTTTATCCATACTGTCTCTTTTAGTCTCAGTAGAAATATATCCAGCTTTCACCATTAGGTCAAAAAAATTTGCATTTAATGCTTTAGATAACTTTGCGAGTACATCGGGTGATGGTTTAAAGTGTCCATTTTCTACTTGAGAAATATAAGAATTGGATACAGCTGATATTTTTTCAAGTTGAACAAGAGTCAAACCACGCATTTTTCTTAAGGATTTTAGAAACTCTCCTATTTCATTACTCATATAATCACCACCTTTTACAAAATAATAACTTTAAAATCTTGGTATATCAAGCAAAAAGATTAAATTCTTGATAAATCTTGACAAATCAAGAATTAATGTTTATTATTTGGTTTATCAAGAATATGATGTGTAAAAGGAGAACGAAAAATGACAAACATTTTATCTGTTAAAGAGGCGGCGAATTTCATCCGTGTATCCACAAGTACTATTTATACAATGGTCCGACTAGATGAAATCCCACATTTTAGGGCACGTGGAAAAATACTTTTCAACCAAGAAGTATTAGAAGCATTTACCCGTAGTGAAAGCAAACAAGTAGTTAGTTGAAAACTTTTTTTATGTTATATGTTTTTCCATTAAAGATGGCCCATACAGAATACTCTACCTACTTTAAAGTCCTTACTATATATAGATGTAGTAAGGCAATTTTTAGTGAATATTTACCTGTAATTATATGTAGAACAAAAAGTGGGTAAAAGTTCCAAGTTCACTGGTAAATAATAAATATAGTGTGACTTCGGAAGATTAGAAAGTTACTAATGCAATACTTAAAAGGGATTAAACCTAATTAAACTAGTAAAGGAAACGAAGTAAATGATGCACACATTCAAATTAATCTGAAAATTAGATACTGAACGGTCATTACAACTCTCCTGTTGTTCAATGTTTGGAGGAGCATGAGGTTTTATATATTTTGCTTAACCCTATCATTTCTTATCAAGTGAAGAAATCTAGTTTATGAAAGGTAAAAACAGACGCAATTGATGCGTATCAATTGTCTGTGCTTTATTACAAAGAAGATTTTGAACCATAAAAACAAATAGAGGGATTCAATTATTAAATCTTAGAATTCTTTCAAGACAATAGGAGATTGTGACGAATATGTATGTGGAGGCTAAACTGCAGTTCCACACTATTTTTAGATCAAGTGTTTCCTGAATACCACAAGGTTTTTTGGTGATCTTTATTCCATGGTTTCTTTATTGATGTTAAAGAAATATCCTACTTCAGAAGATGTACTAGATGCTGGAGAAAGTAGACTAGCGGATTGTGTGCTAGAGTCTGTCCAAGACGATCTAGTCTATGGGCGTGTGTGAATATAACTGGTTGAGAAATAGAATTACTACTTGAACTCTATAATAATAGAGCTGAATCACCACTAGTGGGAAAAGTGATCAAACCCTGTTTGACCCTGTACTAGCAACGTGTTCTATATAAGAATAAAGGAAAGCAAGCCTTGAAAGTGTAAAAAACGGTCGAACCCTGTCTGACCTCAATAACCAATAAACTTTATATTTGGACCTTATGTGAGCTAAAGAATATGAAATAAACAAAAAGCAGCTTCTAATATAATAGTGCTGCTTTTTGCTTATGTTATAAATTTAACTATCTAAAGGATTTAATTATATCCAGTACTTGTGTATCTGATAAATCCAATTCAGAACAAACTTTTGAGAAAGTTACTATTCCAATATTAATAATGAGATTGTTTTCGATTCGAGCCAAATAAGGTGATGTAACATCTATCGCTTCAGCTAATTCTTTAATTGATATCCCTTTCTTTGTTCTGGCTATTTTTAAACTTTCTCCTAACATCAAAATCCCCCTTATTAATTGCGATAAATCGCTCCTTTTTAATTGATCAATATATGCTAAGCATCTTTGCATAGGATTATTCCAATATGTTAGCTGTTACAGACAATACTCAATTAAATGCTTTAAAGAAATCTATTGAAATACCTTCATATAGAAGAATGGAATTTTTTATGTGCGTATTGTATAGCATCATGTAAATAACCATTTATAGAGATGGCGATGGAAGGGAGTTATCAACTTTACTAATTGACTTAGAAAGAAATAAATATAGCTCTTCTAAAGACGACTTTTATTTTTAAAACCATTGGTATTACAGTAGATTTTAGCATTTGTACACATATTAATAGGGGGGATATTTTATGATTCATACAGCACATCTGTCTATAGAATTAAAAGGAGAACATATATATTACAAAGATAATAATCATGGAAAAAACACATCTTTTAATCATATAATGAAAGAAAACGGTCTATTTGGCATTAAAGCTAAACAGTATAGGTCACATGGGGTGCCGAGGTGTAGCATTTTTATTGATGTTACAAAAATTTTAAATAGAGGAAATATTGTAGAAGCAGATTATTGGAGTATTAACCGCTTTGTAAAGTCAGCTTTAAATAAGGTTTATGGTGACGAAAAACTTTATGATAATCACAATTTAGTAAGAATTGATTATAGGGTAGATAAAAAAGTACCTTTAGCAAGTCATAGAGAATTATACATGCATCTGTATCAGCAAACAAAAGGTAGTTTTAAACGTTTAAGGAAAGATAAGAAAGAATATAAAACTACCATGTATCATAAATGCAAGAGTATCCATACTATAATTTATGATAAAAATGAACAATGTAAAAATAATAATAGGGAACCAGAGGAGTGGGAACGCGACGCTATAAGATTTGAAGTTTGCTTAAAAAATTCGCATATTTATAATAGAGTTAAAGGAACGGGAGAAATGAAGAGTTTATATTCATTTTTCAAAGAGGATGTCTTTAATGAGTATATTCAGCAATATTTATTTAGAATTTTTCCGACAGGTGACTTTTATAAATTTGATTTAGCGGAAGAATTGATTAGTTCAAGCAAATATAGTTTAACAATTAGGAGACGATTGAAACATTTCTTGGAAAAAGTATCCAATGGTAATCTAGACACTCCCTTAAACAATTTTTACCCTGACTCTATTAAAAAAGATGCGTATAAAAAGAGAATTCAAAACTTTAAAGAATTAAATTTAAATCCAATAACTATTCCTCAAGTGTATAAGATTAATAAATTGCCAAGTTTATTAGACATAACATGTTTACAAATGTTATAAATTCAAGGGTAAAAGATTCTTTGGTAATGCGTATATATATGAAGGGGATAATTGAAAATGTAGGAGGAAAAGTAAATGAAAAAAGATGGAAAACTGAATTTGCCAACTTCAAAAAGAATTACGAAAATCGCTAGCCCTTCAAGGTTGAGCAAAAGAAACAACGAGTTGTTAGCCAAAATTGAAAAATGGAAAAAGCAATTTGGTTAAAGAAACGAACTAGTAGTTAACTTCAAAGTATAGTTAAGATTCCAATAAGCTATTATAAAGCCGATTTTAATTTAGATTTCGGCTGTTCGATGATTGACTCATAATCGACATTATAACTAGGCAAACAATGTAATACTTTTGCTAATAAGATTGAATTATAAATTAGTTCGAACAATTTTAATTATAAAGGCTTTTTTTAACTCGTTGCATAATGTTGATAAAAGTTTTACGATATAATAATAACATAACAATAATTCTTGAAGTCCATTGACTATGGGTAACGATGTTTTAAAAAAAAAACATTTTGTTACCTATAGTCAATGGCTTTTTTTATTGTCAAAAAAGGAGTGTAAATATGGATGTCTATACAAAAAGTAATTTGATTTACTGGGGGGGGGATGCAAAGGATCATGGCGTAGCAGTTGTAATAGAGTTTCCCTATATAAACCCGGATGTATATAGGCATTTACTGAAGGAGTTAAGAATGTCCAATTTCTTACTATTACAAAAGGATCAAATGTTATTTGACGGGTGGTTAGGGCCAGCGAAAAATTTTTGGATAACTCAAGAAAGTTCTTTGAACACGTTAAGAGTAACCTCTGAAAGAGGTTTTAGCTTTATCTCTAATGATTTTACCCTAGAAGGTACTATAATAAGAGATAACTTAAATACAGAGCTTACAACAATCAGTTTTTATGGACTTAATCTAGATGATTCAATACTACAAGTGGTTTTGGTTTTCAAAGCTAGAAATAAAGATGTCAATGCTAACTGCTTTATATTTCCTATTACTGAAGTTGTACAAGGTCAATATAGATTTTTACCTATAAATGATGAAAGTTTGGATGATAATGATTACTAACATCGAAAGAAAGGATTTCATTAAGGGTATTCCGGAGTTAACCAAAAGGATTTTTGAAGATGAAAGTGAAAGTATTTTACTTGCTAAAGTTTTAATGTTTTTTTTTGGACAAAACGATTAATAAAGACCTTCAAAATTGGGAAATGAATTGGTCAGATGATGAAGAAGAAATGAAAGAGAATTTTTCGAGATGCCTTTACCTACTGGCCACTTCTAATTTGGATTAGATTAAAAGCATCATAAAAGATTAGGGAGGTATTCAATTGACTTTATATCCTTATCAAATTCGAAAAGAAATTGGACAAAACATGTTATCTTATATTCGTTGCAAGGGATATACGTTAACATCAATTTCAAGAATATCGGGCATATCAGCATCTACTTTGCACTTTATGATAGAAGGCAAAATGTCTAAACATGATCACTATCATGAGAATATGATAAAAATAACAGAATCTCTCAATTTACCGTTAACCTTCTTTTTAGAACCTCCAACCATGAATAGAGAAAGATGGCAAATTACAACTACATCTTCATCTTCATCAACTAAAAGAAGTGAATTGGCCCAGACCTTAATGGATGACTTAGACGAGTTGCTTAGTATTGCTGTGTTCTACATTAAGTAAATGGTAATTACTATTTGAAAATCAGGAACCCTAGCAGAATTGATAATCTATTTTAAAGGCCTAAGAATCACTTAGAAACGATTTTATAATTTTTCGAATTGAGGAATCCGTAACGGTTTCCTCTTTTTATTTGAAATGGGTTGTAGCATATTTGCACTTGCATTTTAACTAAAATTCTCTTAAATTCAAAAAAGTATGGAATAAAAGGTCTGAAACAATCAAAAGTTCGATAAAAACTGAAGAAAAGACTAAAAAGATTGTATTTATAAAGCTTCTTTCGATAGGAAACTCACTATTTTGTTTCTGATACTTGCATACTCTAAACTCTCTCAATTTCCTATTTGACCTACCTTTAAATTATATTACAGAAAATACCCCCTACGATGAGGTCCCCATATTTTTAGGCTATCATAGAAGTGAACATTTCCCTGACAAAACTTTCCACTTGTAAAGTAAATAAGTTTAAATTTTGGTGTGCTAATATAGAATCTAATTGTTTTGCTGGAGAGTTGGGACATTAGTGAGTAAACCTTTAGGTAATTCACTATGCTATAATTAAAAAGAGCCGCGAATCTCAATAACAGTGAAATCGATCATTCCAAGAATAACCCTCTCCATGTCATCAGGGAGGGTTATTCTATTTTTTCTGTATTATACAGGAGGTAGGTCTATCTGCTCCACCTCTAAACAACTAGAATCTATTTGTAGTGAAACAAAATAATAAATCCCTTTTGGTAGTGTCACATAATTTCCTTATGTGTCCTGATAATATGGTGTAATATTAACCACAGTCTTAAACTTCTACCTTCACATCCATATGAAATAGAGGAAAAAGTTGGGGCGAAAAGGTCAAAAAGTGCTAAAAGTTCCAGCAATTCTGTGTAAAATAGCAAAAACATTGAAGGTTAAATTATGTTTAGACGGAATTGCCAAAAGACGTACATAATTTCCCTATGTAAATAACATTAATAACATCCCTCTTCATCTTTCCCATTCGATTAAGAAGAATGATTAGATAACTATGACTTACAACAGAAAATACCCCTTCCGATGATGTACCCACATTTTTCTTTCGAAGTAAATCTCTCTTCAACACACAGTTAGTGCTTTATTTTCCACTAAAATCTCTATTTTTCATCCTATTTCATAAAAAGATTAAGGAAAGCAGTTCGTTGTAGAGAAAGCGTAGATTATAAACAATTCTTTCCTTGAAAAGCGTCATTAGTTAAGTAATCTTACACAACTATTGCATAAGGTTTACTAACAGTTATGTATAAATATCGTTCTTCCAAGCTTAGCTTGGTTTCTAAGGATCCAGTTTTTATTAAAGTTACACAACAATTACTTAACTATTCCACAAAACATATATAATAAATCTCTAACTTTATAATTATAAATTAAACTTGCTGAGGAAAAAGGTATTTACGTTTAATTGCATTCTATTAATTTAAAAGAGATAGAAAGCTCAGCTCAGTTCAGTTCGGTTAATAGAGCTGCTACATTAACTAGCCGAGCAAACATTGAAAAGCAATACCAAGAAAAAGAACAATATGATGTTTGGACAAGGAGTTGGATCACTTAAGTTAATGTTTATTCTTATAGAAGAAACCCGTGAAAACTCTGGATAAATGAACCCCTTCCCACTTGTAAAGTAAGGAAAAAAGTAGACTGATTTTAATCAGATAAAATGTAGAAATATAGAAGTAAACAATAGAGGAAAAGAAATAGAGGGAAATAGTGGGGAATGGTCAACCATTCAGCTACTTTGGATTAAGCATATTCATTTAATTGAGAAGAAAATCTAGGTGGAGTACAAGAAGGTTGTCTTAAATATAAACGTCTACTCAAAAATAGTTCAAATAATTATCGTAATAAGTACTGGAAGTAAGAAAAGTTTGGACGAAAAGGTCAGAAAGTACAAAAAGTTCGTTATAAACTACAAAAAATATTAAAAACATTAGAGAAAATATAATTCAGACATTCTCTCTAATTAGGTAAATTAGTGTGAATAAAACATGAAAAACACCAGTTGAACTACTTTTATAATGGATGCACGCCGATTAGATAATAGCCAGGAATATAACAGAAAATACCCCCTCCGGTGATGTTCCTAAAAAGTCATCGAAGCTAATCTATCCAACAAAGTCGCCAAATATCTTAGTCATGCTTAGTAATCCACTACTTGAAAAGATTAATCTTAAGAATAGAAGTTAAAAATAATGTACTTGTGTTAAATAAAGTAGAGACTCAAGTATAGAGTACAGTATACTTTGCTTGCGTTTATCCTGAATTGATTTTGTTCATTTATGATAAAATAGAGAAAAGAAGTAATATGCTTTTGAGACAATAATTAACCTGAAAAGTAGGGAGGGGTACTAATTGAACAATATTCAATTTAGAAAAAATAAAATCCCTTATGACTTAAAGTGGAGTAATCGAAGGAAGACAATAGCTATAGCAGTGGATAGTAATGGAGTTTCTGTGACTGCTCCAACTAATACTTCTCAAGAGAAGATAGACTCGGCGGTACATTTAAAAGCCCCGTGGATTCGTAATCAATTAAATCATTTTAGAGGAATGTATCAAGGCTATCTATTCCAATGTTTCCTGAGAATCAATAGACCTAACTGAAAGCATTTATAGCTATCTCTTAGGGATGAAATAAAAACCTTGTTTATATAAATAAAAAAGGCTCTAGCAAATGCTAGAGCTTATTTGTGTGTTTTTTAAACCAAATACTTGGATCAACATTTAGAACGTGTGTTAATTGCTCTAATACTCTTAGACTCGGTTGAAAATCATGGCTCAGTTAAGCTAAACTGAGTTATATTTACTAGAACCTACACTCTGGCTCATCTTCTTTTATTTCAGCCCACTCTTCTTTCTTTTCTTCCCCTTCTAGCATTTCTTTAGCTTCTTCCTCGCACGCCATGCGTATTTCTTTCATCGTTGTTTGTCTTCCCCCAGGCCAAATTTCATGTTTCCCCAAAACAGCCCTAATCTTTTTATCGTGATATTCGTTCCACTCATTACATCCACCGAAAACATCTGTCCAAACTTCGTCATTTTCACTGTCCCACATAACTGTTGCGTGTTCCGCCCAGTTATAATGACGTACTGCTGATTTAATCCCTTTTAATTTCATTAATAGATCCTCCTATGTTTTGATTCGTTATCTATTATTAAAATTATACAGGCGATTTTTCTCAAAAACGGTAAAACGTGTTCTATGGTGTTTGACTATCGTCCTTTATATAAATAACCTTTACTCTCGAAGGGAAAAGCCATTCATTCAGTCGAAATTCTAATTTGAATGGCAATGTTAAATAAAGGTAAGGGTTGATTAAAAATGCAGATAAAAAATGAGTTTGGAAATGTATCACCTAGCTAAAACTACATTATAAAACCCCTACCGCTAACGCAGTACGATCAACTATTTGACCAACTTTAATGCATAATCTCATACAGAATAAGTTTTCTAATTTAGTTAAAGTACCTAAAATACCTTTCTGAACCCTCTCCTTTTTTTATTTTGGGATAACTACGTGGATAGGTTTCAATAAACAATCTAAATACCAAAATGAAAAGGGGATTAAAAGTTATCTATACAACTTATGCTAACGAGATTGACGAAAAGATTGCTGCAATTTTCTCTGAGAATTTCAACATTAATCCTGATGTTAGGGATGTAAGAGAGGTAACCGATAAGGAGATACCTGAACACAATGTATTAATAGGGGGATTTCCCTGTGTTTCATTTTCAATTGTCGCTCAAAACCCGAAAAGATTGGGAATTAAAAATGAACTAAGTGGTAAACTTTTCTTTGAGATGGTAAGAATCATAAAAGAAAAGCAACCGAAAGCTTTTATAGCTGAAAATGTAAAAGATCTCTTATCTGCCAACAAAGGTGAAGCTTTTCGATTAATAATTTCTGAGTTTGAAAAAGCTGGATATAATGACATATAAATTAATGAATGCTGCAGATTTTGGTGTGCCTCAAAAAAGACAGCGAAGTATTATTTTAGGAATTCGTAATAATATACCTCTTAAATATGATTTCCCTGAGCCATTACATTCTGAACAAGAATCATTTTTTACTCCGCCTTATGTTCCTTTAAAAGAGGTGATTTTTGATGAAAGTCAAATTGAGGATAAATATTATTTCAGTGAAAGAGCAGTTCAGGGGATGCTGAATGCAAAAAAGATATGAATAAAGGACGTGCCCAAGATATTACAAAACCATGCAATACCGTTGGTGCACATCTAGGAAAGGTCAGTTTAAATAGTACAGACCTTGTTTTGAAAATAGATGAGCGATACAGACGTGTTTTACATCTAGGGAAGTAGCACGAATTCAATCTTTTCCAGATTCTTTTAAATTGATTAATGCAGAAGGGCCTCAATATAAAGCATTAGGCAATGCAATCCCACCTGTACTAATGTGGTATATAGCATCAAGTTTAGGTAAATTACTCGCAGAGTACGAACAATTAGAGACTGTTATGTTATAAAAAATAAATAACTACTAAGTTAGTTTGTAAATATGTTATTATTACATGCTCTGTTAAAGGGAAAGGTATTTTATGGAATAAGTTATCAATAAAGCAGTAACCTCCTCAAATGATAAGAGGGTGTTACTGCTTTAACTTTCGATTCTATTGAGATTCGCGACTCTTACCAAGAGTAGCATATGTCTCAGAAAAGAGGTTAGTATAACGTCAACAGTTGACTTATAAGCAATATCTTATTATTTCTTTATCTCGAGAATATGAAGTAAAAAAATAAGAAAGAATTTTGCCCAACTTAATTTTTATCAAACTAGTCAAAAGCCTAGTCAAATATTTTTACTAGTACCTAGAAACCCTTATAAATATTGGCATTATAGAGTTTTGTGAGACGGTTGGTTCACTCTATTATATACCCGTTCCGAAATAATTTTCTTCTTCTGTGGTGCAACTTTTTGATGCTGTATGGATTGCGATAGGGGGCTTTAGTTAAATGAGAAGACCATCGAAATGATATGTTTCTTCAGATATCTAGTGATGGACGTAGATTGTTTTTTATTACTTCAAAGTAGATTTATAATCATTTTGATTGGAATTTCTAGTTATCTTCGTTGAGTGATAAATAATCAAAACCTACTAAACTCTTTAATATCATTAAAATATGAAGTAGTGTTAAAGCCGTTCTTTCACCAATAAAAGAATCTCCCATTAGCCCATGTGTAAGATTGTTTCGGATATTTAATCCAGCTTTTTCATTTAAAACAAATTTGAAATAAAAGATTAAATCTTCAGTTAAATATTTCTCTAAAGAACCTAAAACTCTAGTCAGAGTTATATTCTCAAACCCATCATGCTTGTTTTCCTCGTAGATTGACCGATCACATTGAAAAAGTAATTGTCGTAATCCATTTTCAATAAGTGGCACTGAGATATAACACATAGCGATAAAATTTCTATTGAAATATGCTTGTATTGCCGTTAGAAGAGTAATCTCTAAGTTTTTATATAGTATTTCATCAAATAACAAGTCTTTTAAACTCTCAGGAGTTAAATGATGTTTATTGCTAAAATATTCTATAGAAATAAATAGAAATGGTGCTTGTATTTGCCAATCAAACTTGCTTTCATGAAATAATTCGTCTTCTTCGGTATTTAAAGCTTTATAAGTAACCCCATCTTCATTAGTAAGAACAGTTTGAAATAAATTTTGTAATACGAATTTTTGTTTATTTGCCTCTACCCTTTTTTTGATAGCATTTTTATCAAAAAGATGAAAGTAACAAATTTTTAAAAAATGAGTTACAGGTTGCTCGGAGGAAGTTGCTAAAACCACGCTATCTCGCATGTCCTGCGTAATCTCAACTTTTTCTTCAATTTTAATCAAGTTTTTACTTACGTCTTTTCCATAGTATTGATATGCAATAATTGCACGTTCTTTTCTTTCTTTAAAATTATATTTGTGGCATAAATTAATTAAAATTTTAAAACGATGCTGATTTTCAAACGGACGCTCGCTTTTAGCATTTGCAATTTTTTCTAATAAATCTAAGTATTTTTCGAGTTCTAGGCTATCAGATTTATAGTACTCTAAAAGCATTTCGACGCCGTGTTTTATAGCATTAAAATCATGAGAATCCAAGACATTAACTCTTGCAATAATTCTTTGGATTATAGAATCTTCTTGTTCAGGTGTAAGACTAATAGATGTATCTTTTATAAGGTATTTATATGAAAATCCCCATAAACCAATTTTATTATCGTCATTAATTGTATTTTCAATCTCAATCATTAATTTGATTAAGGACTTAATATGACTGCTTTTTATCTGTTTTGCTAAAGTCCATGCTCTGTACAAGTAGGCTTGTAAATTACGAAAAAGATATTCATCATTAGTTCTTTTTAATATGTCTTCAACTGCTAATGCCATATAGTCTGTGATAGCTAATTCACATTTATCCTTGACATTTCCGATTGTAAGCAGCTTATTGCTGAATTCCTTTTTGTAAGACCATAATAGGTCATTATAACGTGATCGTAAAACTTTGTTTTGAGTTGATAAAGCACGTTGCTCGATATACATAATCCAATCGGGAATATTTTCAATTGAATAATGTGGACATTTTAAATTTTCTTCTAAATCCATATAATGACTTAATGCAAAAATTTCAAATTCATAATTCGAATCATCCTGGTATTCGTTATAACGTTCATAGTGTATTAAGACATTGATTTCTTCTAAAAATTCTATAAATGACATAATAATTCTCCTTTTTACTTATAGTTATAATTGTTTTATGCAAACATAAATTAATGCATATAATAATCCGAAAATTCATTTTATATCAATAATATTAATATTTTTGGCGATAAATGTATGTTATGAAAGAAGTGACATGATCCGTCTAGAGAATATCCTCCAAGGTAAATTTACCTGCTAGAGTACTTCCAGTTAATAATACAACAAGTGGGTAAAGAGAATTGGATTTACGTTAATACCTGGGATATAAAAAGCATCTAATTGGTTGGAACTTCCCCACCAATTGCGGTGCAATTAGTTATACATTTCATTTAAATTCTAGTTTTGCGATAGGTAACGGAACCTATTATATCATTGATCCGGTTCTATTTATTTAAGTGGCTACAGCAGTAATCGCGGATCGAACTTCGTGTTGATTGTAGTGTTGTTTATCCTATTTAATATCGCGAAAATGTAAATTTAATAAACACAAATTTATATATTATATCCCTTCAACGACCAGCAGATAAAATTGTGGTCGTTTTTTTTAAAAGAGAGTTTATTAGTCCTTTGTGATTGTTCTTAGTTGAATTCACGGCACTCCATAATGGATGCATCAAAAGAAATTAACAACCCACTTTTTCTTGTAGTCCGTATTTAGCCAAAGATTATAGAAAACCGCTCCACTTAATTAGCTGCCATTAAGTAAATTATTGAAGGAAACGCCTTAAACAAGCAAAAAAGACATAGAAAACACGAAAATTGGAGACTAAAAAATGAGAAGCTGATTTATTGAATATAAGAGCAGGCGTGGAGGAGCACACCTATTTTTTTAAGGTTAGTTAATAAGAGCCCTGTTTAGTAATTTTATTATGCTTTAATAGAAATGGATTCAATAGTTAAGTTGTATAGGAGTATATTTCTATATATAATTACTAATATAATGTAATTTAGGAGGAATATTTATGCAACAACTTAACCCTATGTACTTATCATTCGATGAAATGTTACAAAAGCGTTTGTTTGAAATTCCTACCTATCAAAGAGCTTATAGCTGGAATACTAAACAACGAAATGAGTTGTTTAGTGATATAACCAAGTTGTATGAAAGTCCCGAATATAAAGAGGGGAGAACACATTTTATGGCAACTGTAGTTTGCCATAGTCAAATGAGAGAAGAAGCTTATGATACTGATGTTTTTAGTATTTTAAATATTGTTGATGGTCAACAACGTATTACAACATTAATTATTCTACTAAAAGCTATACATAAGAAAATGCTCGAACTCGATAACATAAAATACCGCAGAACGATTTTTTATTTAGAAGAATTAATGGTCAAAGATGATAATAAAAAATTAATACTTATTCAAACAAACCATAATAGTTCTATAGCTCTTAGAGAATATCTTTTAAAAGGAGTTCATCCTACTGAAGATAAAGTCACTACACATGCAATTAAGACATTAAAATCTGGTTTTATGGATTGTGAGCGTTTTGTTGAAAATTGGTGTGAAAAACATGAAATCTTAGATTTATTAATGCTAATAAGAAATAAACTTTTTTTCATATTACATATCTTGAATGACGAAGGCTCTGTATATACTGTTTTTGAAGTTCTTAATAGTAGAGGACTGGACGTTGACTGGCTTGATAAATGTAAAAGTATGTTATTGGGAATAGCGTTTGAAAAATTAAGTAAGAATGCTATGGTTTTTGAAGATAGATTGAAATGGCTACATGAATATTGGGGGAAAATATATGAAGTCATTGGTATCACTAACATCCCAGGAGACGAAATTGTAAGGTTTGCTGCAACTTTATATAATCCGCAAGAGAGTAGTAAAGTAGTAAGGATAGATGATGCTATAGAATACTTTAAAGAAATCTGCGATAAAGACCCTGAAAGAGTAATAGATATTTCTCAGTGGCTTGCAGAAGTTACAAGTGAGTTAAAGATTCTCTATACAGATAAAAAGAAAAAGGCTGTCACTAAAATTATTCAAGCACGCCTCTTAGCAGTTGCTATTAATTTATCACCCCATCTATCTACAGAACAGTCAGATGATTTAATGAAATATTGGGAAAAAATAACTTTTAGAGTTTTTGGTCTTTATAGAAAAGATAGCCGACACCAAGTAGGTGAATTCGTAAGGTTAGCTTGCTTCTTAATGGGCTTTAAAGAGTATGAAAGGGCAAATAAATACAGTAATCATAGATATAAAGGTGCGAAAGATAGCATATTAGAGATTGCTAAGCAATTTCCTCTTAAAGAGATAGGTAAAACTTTAGGAGAAGAAGACTCTTATTCACAGTGGAAAGTGGAATTAAGGTACTTCCTATACAATTATGAAAAAGATTTAGCAAAAAATACCAATTTATTATTTTCTCAAAAAGCATGGGAAAATATTTGGTCAATGAATATAGAAGATACAATTGAACATATTTATCCTCAAGTTGAAAGCTTAGCATGGCGTGGAAAAGTAACTAAGAGAAAACAATTTCACTGTAATAGAATTGGAAATTTAATGCTACTTCCAAGAAAAACTAATAGTAAAGTGAGTAATCAAGGATACATTGCAAAATCGGTCGAATATAAAAAAACGGATATACTTGCTGCCAAGGATCTAGTTGAGAATTATGAAGACTGGGATTATAAATCTATTGAACACCGAACGCAAAAGTTAATTTCTTGGGCTAATATTTATTGGGAAATTGATGGGGAATAATCAATCTAATTAAAATTTTGAACAAATTAGAACTAATTAGTGCTATAAAAAAATAGAGAATGATAGAAATTTATGGAAATCACTAGTATTGTTAAAAGTGAAGCAAATTTTTCTAAAGATCATAATATTATAGTTGAAGTTAGAAATTTAAAAATTTAGCTAGGACAAAAGAATAATTGGATTGTAAAACAACGTCTATTTAAGTAAAAAGTTACTTCCGCTAACGGTATTCACAATTGGCATCCAAATTAAATTGTGGATGATTAATCAGAAAAAGCAAACGCAACGAAACAGAAGAACGTTATAAGAAGCTGTCTAAATAAGTGAATTGAAGGTGAAGTAATGGTAGAAAAAAAGTGTTATTGGTGTGAAAATGATGCAACTTCAATGGAACACGTCCCACCTAAATGTTTGTTTCCTGAAGATAAGGATGTAAAAAATATATTTAACAAAACTTTTAGAGAACACTTAATTACTGTGCCGTCATGTGATGAACATAATATGCAGAAATCAAATTTAGATGAATACTTAATGGTAACATTGTCGGGTAAAGTTGGAAATAATGGTTTAGCATATGTACAAACACTTACTAAAATTGAAAGAAGTAGGAAGCGGAATATCAAGTTACTAGATATTGAAAAAAGTGATGTAATTAAGGTCAATAACAAGGAATTACCTGTACTATGGATAAATGTAGAGAATCAAAAGTTAAATCACTCATTTGAATCTATTGCAAGAGGACTGTATTATCATGAGAATAATAAATCTTTTAAAGGAAAAATCACGGTGGTTTCAGAAATATTTTATCATCCAGATGATCCAAACGGCACAGAATTTAATATTAGGGGATCTAAATTGATAGAAAGTGAAAGAAAGCATTGGAACACTGAAGTAAAAGGAGTAAATAAAGAGGTTTTTTCCTATCAATTTAGTCCAATTGATGGTTTTAAAACTCAAACACTTGCTTTAAATTTTTTTGAAGGCATTGATGTTTATATCATATTAAATGAATTAACTGATGAAGAAATTGAAGATGCAAAATCAAAGTTATCTTTTTTCAGTAAGGTATTGTTTGGGGATTTACAATTAAAATACGAGCGATAGATAAAGGTACTCTAGATTGAAATAATCTCTCCTCCATAACAATTTATTCTTGGTAAAAATCCATATTAATTATTGTCCCCACAACTTAATTATATCAAACGTAGTCAAATACGTAGTTAAGCATTTTCTAAAGGAGCTGTAACCACTTATAAACACGGTTATTATTGCATTTTATGAGATGATAGGTTTAACTTCCGCCGATTCAATTCTACTACTTAGACGGCTGTTTCCTAAAATATAATTCAATCTCCTGAAAATATTTTTAGAATAGGCTTGTTGTTAATTTAATTGCTTACTTAAAAAGAGTGCAGTTTTAGCAGAATATGATGCTACCTATGGTCAATTAGATAATGCATTAGCTATTCAACAAAGTGATAAGGTAAATGGTTAGGAGGATATATAGAGGTGATTAGGTTGGAAAAGGGTTATATGAGAGACTCAGAAATAGCTTTTTTAAAAAGGCTAGGTTAAAGGTAAAAGTTGATTTATAGTGAAATGATATGGTTACACGTATTTACATCTGTTTAAAATAAAAACACTTTGTGAAGGTTTACACTTAAACTAACGCAGCAGTTTAGTTGTGCGAAATGTTCCTAGTTAAAATAGAGGATGGTTACATCTCTCTGGTAAAGGCTAGGCAGTTCCTTTCGGAACTGAAGGATTGTATCGAAGAATCAAATGAAGAGGTAACGCTCGGAAGGGTTCTCTCTTAGTCGAATAGCACGGGATTTAGTATGAACGATCGTGTTATAAGCTCGGTGAAAAGGCGTGAGAAACTACCGTACCAGTTCGGCTGACGAAAGCCTACTCGATGGAATGGTGTAGTTCATGATGCTTGAGTTGAATGAATATGGTGAGAATGCGAATAAACCTACAATAAAAGGTTAAGCTGACGAACATCTGAATGTACGGGTCTAGAACTGCGATACATAGAAATGTGTATATCACCAAATTGTGAGGTTAGATATGGATGAGTAAGACTAACTAATATGAAAATCCATGATACGTTACAGGCGTATGAATGCTAACAGGCTTACAGGGTGCACCTAAGTTCATTCTAGAATAGATACAATTCAACGTTGTAAGCTGATAACGCGGAGGGCTTACTCCCTAAGAAACGTTGGCAGGGAAAGCAAGAATGATAATAGTTACTGTATAACTTGCCTTTATATCAGTGAAAGTGGTGGCACAGTACCAATGAAATGTCTAATCCACATGGAGGGATAGCCACTAGACTAATAAAGATTTATTCAACCAAGTAAGGCAGTTCTTTATCGATTAATAAGGTTCTTGTGAGACTAATAGAGGTTTAACTCCGAAAGGAGTCACCGACTTATTGAAACGGAAGAAACTGAGACACAATGAGTATTATAGTATGCAAGAATGTTTCGATACACTTTATGCTCAAAGTGTTAGTGGTCATCACTTCTATGACTTAACAGACTTAATGAGTTCTGAAGACAATATACGTCTTGCCTACCGAAATATCAAAAGAAATACAGGTAGCAAAACTGCGGGAATAGATAATTTAACAATCAAGGATATACTTCATTTAACGGTAGAAGATGTAATAACAAAAGTTCAAGCCATGTTTAAATGGTATCAACCACAACCTGTTAGGCGGGTTTTAATTCCAAAAGGAATAGACAAAACTAGACCTCTAGGGATACCAACTATTTGGGATAGAATTTTTCAACAATGCGTACTACAAATTTTAGAGCCAATTTGTGAAGCAAAATTCCATAAACATAGTTATGGTTTTAGACCGAACCGAAATACTCATCATGCAAAAGCTAGACTCGAGTTTCTGATTAACCAATCTGGTCTACATCATTGTGTTGACGTAGATATTAAAGGTTTCTTTGATAATGTAAATCATAGCAAACTGTTAAAACAAATGTGGTCGCTGGGCATTAGGGATAAGTCCCTTCTTTCTATTATATCTAGGTTATTAAAAGCAGAAATTGTAGGAGAAGGTATTCCTATAAAAGGAACACCGCAAGGTGGTATTCTTTCACCTTTATTATCTAACATTGTGTTAAATGAATTGGATTGGTGGGTTAGTGACCAATGGGAAACATTAGAAAGTCACTACACGTATTCGACCAATGGTAGCAAGTATCAGCAATTAAAGAAATCGAGTTTGAAAGAGTGTTTTATCGTCCGTTATGCGGACGATTTTAAGGTGATGTGCCGAACAAGGTCACAAGCTATAAAAATGAATTATGCATTAAAAGACTTCTTGAATAAGAGATTACACTTGGAAACAAGTGAAGAAAAATCTAGGTTGTGAACTTAAAGAGAAACTCTTCCGAGTTTCTAGGGTTTTCCATAAAAGCAATAAGAAAAGGAAAAACTAGATTTGGTTTCGTAGCAAAGTCAGGCATGTCAAAAAAGGCTAAAGCAAATGCTTTTCAAAAAATTAAAGAAGCGATTAAAGTAATCAAGAGAAAGCCTTGCATTCAGACTGTTTGGAACTTTAATACTGTTGTAATGGGAATCCAAAACTATTACTCAGCTGCAACTCAAATCACCATTAATTTGAATGAGTTAAATCTACATCTACGCAAGACGTTATATAATCAACTAAAGAATATTCGAACAGAGGCAAGTTTCCATGAGATGACGAAGACTTTACAGAAGAGGTACAAGGGTTACAAGGCCAAACTTTTTAAGATACAAAATATGGTCTTTGTCCCCATCCATGCACAACGTTGGAAAAAGACACTTGGGTTCTCCCAAGTGATATGTAACTTTACTACCGAAGGTAGAACAAAAATTCATAATAGCCTAAAGGCTATCGATAAGAATACGCTCACGTACCTCATGAGAAACTACATTCCAAACAGATCTATTGAATATAACGACAACAGAATCAGTAAGTTTATTGCCCAGTATGGCAAATGTGCCATTTTAGGTGAAGAATTAGGAACTAATGATTGTCATTGTCATCATATTAATCCTTTTCACATTTCAAAAGATGATAGCTACTCGAACTTAATAATTTTAAACAATGCTATACATCAACTTATACATTTGAAAGACAAAGCAAAAATTGAAAAGTTTTTAAAAGCTGTAAAGCTTTCAAATAAGCAAATAGAAAAAGTAAACAACTTACGACTGAAATGTAACAATGAAATAATCTAACTTTGGAAAATTAGCACTCGTCTGCTTATACATAGAAAGAATAAGTTGGTTTAGTTGGAACGCCGTATGCGGTGAAAGTCGCACGTACGGTGTGAACGGGGGGAAAAGCTGGCGATAACTTCAAAAGCTTACCTATCTGTATTAATAAGAAATACAATTAGCTTAAACGAAAGCACTTGAAAAGTATATTGTGTGACGGAAAGTCCATACACAATATACTTTTTTGATTTTATAAAAAAAGTTTTGAATTTCTTGTAACGAATATCGGTTTGATTCTATATATAAGTGACACAATCGGGAGGAGATTTATTGGAGGATTTAAGTGAAATCTATAAATCCTATGCAAATGAAGTAAAACGTTTTCTTCTTTGTTTAACATCAAGTGAGGATTTAGCAGAAGAATTAACCCAGGAAACATTTTATCAAGCTGTTATATCAATTCATCGGTACAATGGTGAATGCAAAATTTCGGTTTGGTTATGTCAAATTGCCAAGCATAGCTATTATGATTACTTAAAAAAGGCGAAACATCGAAATCATACAAGTATTGATTATTTAACGCAAAATGGTGTAGATATACGTTCAAATGAAGATTTACCTGATATTGCAATGATGAAAGAAAGTAGATTACGTGTAATTCATCAAGAGATTCGACAATTAAAGGAGCCGTATGCTGAAATTTTTTTACTTCGAACAACGCTGGATTTAAGTTATAAAGTAATAGGTGACATATTTGAGAAAAGTGAAAACTGGGCGAGGGTTACATATTATCGTGCAAAATGCAAATTAGCAGAAAGGGTGGGTTTGGATGAACTGTAATATTATAAAGGATTTATTACCGTCCTATATAGATGGTATTTGTAGTGAAGAAACGGTTACAACAGTCGAAAAACATATTGAGCATTGTCAAAGGTGCAAAGATACTTTGCAAATGATGAAGCAACCGACTGTACAAATAGACGAAACAAATGTGGAAGCTGCGAAGGAACCGTTTAAACGCATCAACAAAAAGCGACGTTTTCAAGTGATTACAGCTATTGTGCTGAGCTTTATGATTTGTATAATTGCTTCTCTAGTCGTGCAAGATGTAGGGGTTGTTAACCAATTCTTTTTCCCGAAATCCATGGGAATTGCAGAAGTAACGGATGACAGGGAAGAATGGCAAAGCGTTAGCTTCTCTTCTGATTTAATTAATCTTCAAGATTATGTGATATATGATAGCCTTTTTTGGAAGAAGGAGATAATTAATAGTGCATATAATGAAAGTGATGTGTTACTAAGGGTAAAAGACGAAAAGGGTGATGTAATTATTGATGAAATTCTAATACCTCATGGAAAAAGTGTTAAATTAGATGGTTTGAAGAGGAAAGAAAAGTACTTTTTTGAAATAAAAGCTCCACAAGGGCGTTATAACATTAATGCAGTATAAGTATTAGTTGGAAGTCTTATAGATTTCAATAAAAATAAGTTGTTATTCCGAAAAATTTCGGAGTTAAAGTGAAATTTCTTATTGAACTAACGGGTGCTTAGTAAAATATGGTCAGATTTCGATGGTCTATTTCTATGTCCAAAATATTAAGTTGATCTCAGATATGCAATGTGAAATGTTACACTTAAACTAAACCTACAGGTTAATTGAATAAACTGGTAAATAGAAAAGGGGGGAATAGAAGTGTTGAAACCAATGAAGATGGTCGCAATTGGGTTTTATGTTCTTGCTTTTTTACTCTACTTACTCAGTTTTCTTTGGGGCTTTTCAATAGGTTTATATGTATTACTACCTACCATTTTTGTATTGTTGATTGGAATTGCAGTGAATCTTGGATTATATAAAAAACAAAAATATTATGTAGTTCCACTCATCACATCAATCGTGATTTGCGGTATAACGTATCCTTTATGGCATTTTTTAGTTCTTAATGTAGATGACGCGTTTATCTTCTTTCCTTTTATCTTTTTCGTATAATTCATTTTATTTACTAATGAGTGCTTTATTTAAAAAAGCGGCTGCCTGTAAGGGTAACTTTTTCTTATTGAACTAACGGGTGCTTTACTTCAAGATGGGGTAAAGTCTTTTTCTTATTGAACTAAAGCCGCAGTTTAGTTTAACAAGAAATGTAAATAAATTTGGATATTAGCCAGTTTAGTTGAATAAGAAAAGGCTTTTAAAAAGGGTTCTTGAAATGGTCCCCTCAAAAGAGAATTTATAACCTACTCTCTAAATAACTTGACAAATGATCTGAATATTTTTATTATTATTCTTATAAATAAGGAGTGTTCTTATGTTTACACAAAAACTAACAATTACAACTTCACATCATCATATCAACTAGTCTTGCTATCGATATTTTTATATCTGCATAGGAAGACTATTATTCGTTGAATCGTATAACAAAGCCGTTTTGGAGCTTATGTTTGTACGATTTTTTTATTTGTAAAAATGAGAAAAGAGGAAAATCCTGATGAAAAAAATGGACTATCAAAACGTAAGAGGTACGCAAGATTATTTACCTAGACAGGAAATAATCAGACGAAACATTCGACGAACATTAGAGGACACATTCATTGAGTATGGTTGCAATCCTTTAGAAACACCTATTTTAAATTACACAGATTTAATGGCATCTAAGTATGCGGGTGGTGCAGAGATCTTACAGGAGATGTATACATTAACTGATCGTGGGGAACGTGATTTAGCACTGCGTTACGACTTGACAATTCCGTTTGCAAAAGTTGTTGCGATGAATCCAACTATTCCTATGCCATTTAAGCGGTATGAAATTGGTAAAGTTTTTCGTGATGGTCCTATTAAAGCAGGCCGTTATCGTGAATTTACTCAATGTGATGTAGATATTGTAGGGGTAGAGTCACAGGCTGCAGAGGCAGAATTAATGATGATGGCGTTAGATGCTTTTAAAAAACTAAACGTGAGGGTTGAAATTCAATTTAATAACCGTAAACTTTTATTTGGTTTACTACAACAGTTTCAGGTTCCTGAAGATGTAATGAATCGCGTTATATTAGTGTTAGATAAGATTGAAAAGGTCTCGGTTGAATCCATGTTGGGCGAGTTAGTTCAACTAAAATTGACTTCAAATAGCTTAGCTCAAATCAAAGCATTTATTGAATCCAAAGGGCAAATAACGATACAAAGCTTTAAACAATGGGAACAGGGAAATATTTATTTGCAGGAAGGCTTAAAGGAGTTATCTGAGCTTACTACATATATTGAGACACTCCAAATTCAGGAAATGTGTATTTTTAACCCGTTTTTAGCAAGAGGTCTTGAAATATATACCGGAACAATTTATGAAATCTTTTTAGCAGATGGCTCGATACGCTCAAGTATAGGAAGCGGTGGCCGTTATGACAATGCTATTGGAGGGCTTTTAAACTCTGATAAATCTTTTGCAACAGTAGGTATTTCTTTTGGATTAGATGTTATTTATTTTGCATTTGAATTATTAGGTCGAGTAAAGAAATGCTCGGTTATAGATATTTATATAATTCCAATTGGAACGGTAAAGGAAGCACTTAAGCTCGCGACAAACTTACGATTACAAGGTAAACGAGTAGAAGTGGAACTATCAAATAAAAAAGTAAATAAAGCGATGGAAAAAGCAAATCGTGAGGGATTTGCCAATGTAATAGTACTAGGTAACGATGAAATTATAAACGGTTCTTATGCTATAAAAAATATGCAAACGGGTGAAAGTCAAAAAGTAGTTTATAATTTTCATTAACCAAGAAAGAATTTAGTAAGATTTTCTTTTCTTATTAAACTAACGGGTGCTTCGTATTATAAGGTTAACCAGTTTTTACTGGTTGACCTTATTTTTATAGGATTTAATATATCAGTAGCCAGGGTAGGACGTACGGGTGCGTGGGACAATGATCCCGTCGGCTAAACTGTCCACCCC
>NZ_JAMAWN010000019.1:0-69830 GCF_023713305.1 Psychrobacillus sp. MER TA 171
GGTAAAACATAAAAAGGGTGAGGGAGCCAAGAGGCGACCACTTCCTATAGGAAATCCAACAGATCCTCCAGCTGTCCGGATCAACTGGAAATTCTATCGGAAAGAGCTCTTATTACTAATATACGAGGGGGGAATCTATGGATACAAAAAGAAAAGTTGCGATTGTTACTGGTGGAGCTTCCGGAATTGGTAAAGCAATTTGTGAAGAACTCATCACTCAACAGGTATTTGTCATAATAGCAGATGTAAATAAGATAGAAGGTAAAGTTGTGGAGGATGAGCTTAATCGACAACAGAGCTGTGCGCGGTATGAGTATGTGGATGTAGCTGATCATGTAAGTATGGAAGAGTTTGTTCGGGATACTTTTAACGAACATGGTAGACTGGATTATCTGTTCAATAACGCTGGAATTACTATGTATGGTGAATTGTATGATGTTTCCATAGAGGACTGGAAACATATCGTAAATGTCAATCTGTGGGGAGTCATACATGGGACACAGATAGGCTACAAGATCATGAAAGAGCAAGGCTTTGGTCATATCATAAATACATCTTCGGTAGCAGGAATGGGGCCCTCTCCTCTGACAGCAGCATATGCCGCTACGAAACATGCGGTAATTGGGCTTACAACCTCGTTGCATTATGAGGCAAAAGAACATGGTGTGAAAGTAAGTGTACTTTGTCCCACGTTTGTAGATACACCCATCTTTTCAAATGCTATAGCTATTAATATGGATAAGCATAAAATGATTCAACAGATGAAAAAGCAAAAGTTAATGACTCCTGAAAAGCTAGCTAAGATTACCATAAATGGTGTTCATCACAATAACCCTATTATTTGTCCGATGCCAATGCGACGAACAATGGATATCTTTTTTTCTTTGTTTCCACTAGCACATAGTAAGCTAATGGACTATGTTTGCAAAGTTGGAAGGAGAGCTCGAATATCATAATGTTAAAGACTTCAAGAAGCCCTTCCTCGTCATGAAGAAGGGCTTTGTGGTTTATAGCTATTAAAGAAGCGGATAATAGGCTTCAAAGCTTGGATGGCAATAAAATGGGGGTCTTGCTCCAATTTCGGGTAGTTCAAAGGGCTTGGAGTTAGAGTTATATTGTACATTTACCTTTGCATCGGAGTAATTTGTGAGTAGTGTTTCTGCCCCTTGGTTAAGTATTAACAAATGATTGTTCAACTGCATTCCTCCTTTTAATTAATAATTTATTCTTTTATCGAAAAGTAGGCACAGCACGTAGATTATTATCACCGATACAGGTAAGTTCACATAAAGTAGTTCGAAGATTAAACAAGAAGGGAGATATTATTGTCCGAACAACATGAGCACAATCAAAAGTACCCTATGAATCCAAACTACGGCAAAATAACAAAGTTTCAGGAAGTTCCAATTACGGTGCCGGAGCAGCGTCAGTTAAGGCAGCCTGGTCTGGAAAGTCTGATGCATCCAAGGCCAATTATAGAGAATCCTAACTATACTGGAACGGGTAAGTTACTTGGCAAGGCGGTCTTAATAACAGGAGGAGACAGTGGGATGGGAGCGGCTGCAGCTATAGCCTTTGCTAAGGAAGGAGCAGACGTCGCCATTGCTTATCTTGATGAGCACGAAGATGCCTATCGTACAAAAAATAGAATAGAGGAACTTGGTCAACGTTGTTTACTGTTGCCGGGAGATTTGCGAGACAAGGAGCATTGTAAGTATATAGTAGATGCAACTGTTCAAGCTTTTGGGCAGTTAAATGTTTTATGTAATCATGTAGGAATTCAATTCCAGCAGCTAAGTCTTTTAGATATTACAGATGAGCAATTTGACGATACGTTTAAAGTTAATATTTATTCCCATTTCTACACAACGCGAGCAGCTTTACCACATCTTAAGCCCGGGAGCTCTATTATTAATACTGCTTCAGTCGTTGCATATGAAGGACATAAGCATTTAATGGATTATACGGCTACTAAAGCCGCAAATGTAGGGTTTACTCGCGCCCTTGCAAATAACCTAGTAAGCCAAGGTATTCGAGTAAATGCAATTGCACCAGGCAGAATATGGACACCGTTGATCCCTGCTAGCTTTTCAGCAGATGAGGTTACACAAGCAGGCAATCCGATGGAACGACAAGGTCAACCTTTCGAGCTAGCACCTACCTTTGTTTATCTAGCCTCAGATGATTCACGTTTTGTCACTGGTCAAACCCTTCATGTTAATGGCGGACAAATCACTTCTTCTTAAAAGTTCTATTAAGACCATGTCCTTGTGATTTGGTCTTTTGAGTTTGTATATAGAAATACTAATTTTTCCTTTACTGAGTTTATCATCCATGTGTTTAGGTTATATAGATAAAATGAATGTCGAATTTTGTAATAGTCTTAGGGGCATTCAGTTTTAAAGGAGGTATTTGTTATGAAAAAGAGAATTTTAGGTGTCACTGCTCTTACTCTGTTGCTTGCAGCCTGCTCTGATGAGGAGACGACAGTGAAGGAAAAAGACCAAACTGAAGAAAACAAGCAAGAAGAAGTCGTAGAAGATGAGGAATTTTCACTCGAGGTGACGGATGAAGAATGGCTAGCATTATCTAACCAAAGTAAGTGGTGGGAGGAAAATGACTTAACGGAGCCAGAATTTGGACAAGCTGTAATCGTCCAATTTGATGAGGATACAATCCCCGAGGTAGTTATTCCTTATACTCAAGCTAAAGAGGAGCCTCAAGGTTTGCTTATTGGAAAGTACAATGAGGGCGAAGAAAAATGGGCTATCTCTCAAAATATACCGGTTGAT
This sequence comes from Psychrobacillus sp. MER TA 171, assembly GCF_023713305.1. Classification (NCBI taxonomy): domain Bacteria; kingdom Bacillati; phylum Bacillota; class Bacilli; order Caryophanales; family Bacillaceae; genus Psychrobacillus; species Psychrobacillus sp. MER TA 171. The sequence goes on from NZ_JAMAWN010000019.1 coordinate 2,793, forward strand.
AATAGCTTGAAAATAGAAATATTAGAAGACAAACTAACTTTCAGTAACGGTACTGAAGTACTTGTTACTCAAGAAAGTGACGATCAAAACAAAACATTAGCAACCTATAAATACTCCAAAGAAGATGATGAAGTAATAGCTACAAGAATTGATGTAGATGTGGACCAACCTATCGAGGTAGATCCAGCAGAAAATACAATTAGCTATTTTGTTGATGGAGAAGAGAAGAAAGAGACGGTAGAAGAGGAGTAATCATCTTCTTCTCTATCTTGACTCTTACAGGATTATAGTGCACAAAAAAACAGTCCCTAATTCAGACTAGGGGCTGTTTTTATATGACCTCATTGTAAAGAATTCCTTCTCCATCCTCTAGCTCTATAACTTTTAAGTAACTCTCGTTTTTGACGAAAACACTTTTATATACTTTATTGCCATCTTTATCTTCAAAAAAGATAACTCGAGTTTCTTCGTTATCAGTTTCAATATTTGCTAAGTATACTTGCAAATCAATAATATTATTTAAAATAGGATACTCGGGTAAATCATTGAGGACTTGATTTTCTTCTGGTAACTCTTCTATTAATTCAACGGGTACTACCTCTTCCTCTTGAGGACTGGAACAACCCGTTATTATAACAGATCCTACTATAGCTATTAATAATTTCTTCACTTTGCAGGCTCCTTTATAAATTTTTATATGATGCATTTTTGGAATAAAAGTTATCCCTTAAATAATTATCCTAAAATACTGAATATATGAAGTCAAATGATAGCTCTTCCCAAACTGTCACCTTTCAAGAAAAATCGTAATAGTATAAGCTGATAAGAATTATTATGAAGCATCATTTAGGAGAGTGCCTATGCCTGCTATTACAGGAAAACAATATATAGATCGGATAGATCAGTTGAACTCGGAAATTTGGGTTGACGGAAAAAGAGTAACGGGGAAGATCTCCGAACACCCCGCTTTCAAAGGGGTCATGAAGAGCCAAGCAGCATTATTTGATATGCAGCATGACCCAAATTTAAAAGATATATTAACCTATCCTTCTCCAACTACTGGAGATTCTGTTGGGCTTTCTTTTCTAGAACCAAAAACAAAAGAAGATTTAGTGAAAAAAAGGATGATGGTTCAGGAATGGGCTCGAGCGACCAATGGTCTAATGGGAAGAAGTCCAGATTATATGAATACAACTTTAATGGCTTATGCGTCTTCCGCAAAATTACTGGAAGGTAAAAATAGCTGTTTTCCTCAGTATCTCCAATCTTACTTTGAATATGTACGAGAAAATGATTTAACTTTAACTCACAGTTTCATTGAGCCACAGGTAAATCGAACTTTCTACTATTTAGAAGATGAAAAAGAACCAATTGCAGCTAAGGTCATCGGTGAAAATGAGGAAGGAATTATTATAAAGGGTGCTCGTCTGCTTGCAACGCAAGGAGGTATGACGGATGAAATATTAGTATACTCCATGGGACCAATTATAGATGAAGGGAAGGGCTATTTTTTCTCTATCCCAAGTAACACGAAGGGCGTAAAATTTATATGTCGGGAGTCATTAGTTGGAGGAGATTCTTCCTTTAATTATCCGCTGAGCTCCAAATATGATGAAATGGATACCATTGTGGTTTTTGATGATGCGGTAGTCCCGTGGGACCGTGTATTTATTTATGATGACCCAATGACGGCCAATGATTTTATGATTAGTAGCTCCTTCCAACCGTTCACCCTACACCAGGTAATATCTAGACAGGTTATTAAAACTGAATTTGTCTTAGGAATTGTCCAGTCTATTATTAAAACTATTAATATAGCAGAATACCAGCATGTTCAGGAAAAGGCGGCAGAGGTAATTGTAGCATTAGAATCTTTAAAAGCGTTGTTAATGAAATCAGAGATAGATGCGAAAATAAATCGATTTGGTTTAATGGAGCCAGATAGAGCTACATTGCATGCTGCTATCACTGTTTATCCGAAGGTCTACCCAAGACTAGCGGAAATCGTACAGCTATTAGGTGCTAGTGGTTTAATGACCATTCCAACAGAAAATGATTTTAACTCACCGATTAGAAAGGACCTCGACCAATACTTGCAGGCAAAGGCAGCCCCAGCTGAAGAACGTGTAAAGCTATTCCGCCTTGCTTGGGATCTTACGATGAGTCCCTTCGGAACAAGACAAACTATTTATGAGCGGTTTTTCTTTGGGGATCCAATCCGCGTAGCAAGCCAGCTCTACTTTGCCTATGATAAAGAGCCTTATGTTCAACGTATTAAAGATATATTGAAGGGATAGGGGAATGAATCTAGAAACAGACTTGTAGTAATACCGAAAAAATAGAGAATCGGTCGGTTATGGTGCATAATCGGTCGGTCCAGTGAGAAAATCGGTCGGTCGCCGAGAATAATCGGTCGGTTCGCACAAATAATCGGTCGGTCGCCGCAAATAATCGGTCGGTCCAGACAAATAATCGGTCGGTTCCACTCACTCATCACATAAAGAGACAAGGCAAGGATGCTTATTTCTGCATCCTTGCCTTTTCTCTTTATTTCTTTCTTCTAATAAGCGATGAATTAACCTCGTTCATCGATGCACAACCAGATAATGCTAAAGTAACATCAATATCATTAATCATGTTACGTAGGACGTGCTCTACTCCTTGCTCGCCGGCAGTGGCCAAACCATAGATAAAAGGTCTGCCAAGTAAAACTACATCTGCCCCAAGAGCCTTTGCTTTAATGACATCAGAGCCCCGTCTGATACCACTATCCAATAACACTGGAATATTCCCCTGAATAACTTCCGCGACGGAGGGGAGTGCCTCTAATGACGAAATACAGCCATCCAGCTGCCTTCCTCCATGATTGGAGACTATAATTCCATCGACTCCGTGGAGTAAAGCTTTTCTTGCATCTTCCTCATGAAGGATGCCTTTCAGTAAAATGGGAAGCTTCGTATGCTCCTTAATGGTTTTAAGATTTTCCCAGGTTAATGAAGGATTAAAGATAATATCAACAATACTTTTAATGACCTCCGGATCGTCAGCGGAAGGGGGGCTAGTAAATCGACCTTGAAAGACAGGGTCGTATAAGTAGTTAGCAGCCCCTTTTCCCAGTTTTAAAGGAGAATAGCGATTGTTCAAATCACGCTCTCTATTTCCAAGAAGGGAGGTGTCAATCGTAATGACGATAGCAGAATAACCTGCTTTTTCTGCGCGACGAACCATACTTATCGCCATTTCCTCATCATTGGACCAATACAACTGATACCAGCGAGGGGTGTCTCCTAGATTAGCGGCAATTTCCTCTAAAGGATAAGAGGATAATGTACTAGCTATAAAAGGGACTCCACATGCTGCAGCAGCACGTGCGGAAGCCAGTTCACCTTCAGGATGGAAAATACTTTGAACCCCGATTGGTGCTAGTGCAAAAGAGGAAGGGAAGGTAGTTCCCAGCAAAGTAGTGGAGGTGTCTCGACTGCTCACATCATTTAAATATTGAGGGACGATACACCAATCCTCAAAGGCTGCCTCATTGGCACGAAGGGTGCTTTCATTACCAGCACCACTATGGACGTATGTAAACGGTCCTTTTTCAATAGATTTAGAGGCCAATTCTTCTAAAAGAGAAATTGAATGTGGTAACTCCAGCTGTGAAATAGAACGGGTCATATAAGCTCCTCCTTAAATACTAACTCGTTTTCTTACCTAAATATGCCTCAACAACTCTTGGGTCTTCTAGTAAGCTATTTGCTTCTCCGTTAATAATGATTTTTCCGGTTTCCATGACATAGCCATAATCCGCAACCTTGAGTGCCTGCTTTGCATTTTGTTCCACCAACAATACAGTCGTACCGCTAGCTTTAATTTCACGAATCATTTTAAAGATATCGGCAACTATTAATGGTGCTAGCCCCATAGAAGGTTCATCTAGCAATAGCAACTTCGGTTTGGATAGCAGTGCTCTTGCGATGGCAAGCATTTGCTGCTGCCCACCGGATAAGGTACCGCCTAACTGATCCTCCCGTTCTTTTAAAATAGGGAACTGTTCCATAACATTTTCCAAATCTTTTTTTATGTCCTTATCATTCCTGTGATAAGCTCCCATTTCCAGGTTCTCTAGAACGGTCATGCTAGAAAGGATAGCCCTTCCCTCAGGGACAAGGGCAATACCTTTTCTGACAAGCTGGTCAGGTCTCATGCCAGTAATGTTCTCACCTAAAAACTCAACAGTTCCTTTTTGAGGCTTTAGTAGGCCAGTAATTGTTTTCATCGTTGTCGTTTTCCCAGCACCGTTTGCACCGAGGAGGGTGACAACCTGACCCTGCTCTACGACAAGGTTTACATTTTTAAGAGCTTGTATTTTTCCATAAAATGTTTCAATTCCTGTTACCTTAAGCAATTTCTTCATCCTCCTCTGATCCGAGGTAAGCTTCTATTACATCCTGATTATTTTGAATTTCAATAGGAGTACCTTCCGCAAGCTTCTTCCCAAAATTTAAAACTGCAATTCGGTCGCAAAGCTTCATCACAAAAGGCATGTCATGCTCAATCAGTAAAACAGTAACTCCACGCTTTTGAACTTTTTTTATCAACTCAAATAGGTTCTCTGTTTCTGTTTCATTCATACCGGCTGCAGGCTCATCTAATAATAATAGCTTTGGATTACTTGCCAGGGCACGGGCTATTTCTAATCTTCGCTGTTGACCGTAAGCTAAGTTCTCTGCAATTGTTTCTTCGTATGGGGAGAGACCCACTAACTCTAACAGCTCCAAAGCCGCCTCATAATTCCCTTTCTCTTCTTGTTTTTGTGACTTTGTTCTAAGTACACTTTTTAAAACCCCGGATTTATTTCGACAATGGGCACCTACCAATACATTTTCCAAAACGGACATTTGAGAAAACAACCTGATGTTTTGAAACGTACGACAGATTCCCTTATCTGTGATTTTATGAGGTTTCATACCTGAAATATTTTTCCCTAGAAATAAGATTTCTCCAGAGGTAGGGGCGAACATATTAGTTATTATATTGAACATGGTTGTTTTACCAGCCCCATTAGGTCCGATTAATCCGAAAATTTCTCCTTCGTTGATTTGGAATGAAACGTCCGTTAAGGCTGAGATTCCACCAAAGTTTTTAGTTATATTTTTTAACTCTAATACCATTGGAATCCCTCCTTTTAAATGTAAATGTTCGTTTTAGCCAATTTAATACGGGAACATCTATAATTCCTTGTGGGCGGAAAGCCATCAATACAATTAGAATAATCCCGTAAATCATATATCGATATTCACTAATAAATCGTAATGCCTCTGGAAGCAATGTCATAAAGGTTGCTCCGAATATTGCTCCCCATATAACCTCGCTTCCACCAAAAATGGAGAAGATTAAAATATCAATGGCACGGTGATAAGCAAAGTCTGCAGGACTGATATAAGCTAATACATGTGCGTAAAGAGCACCAGCAAAGCCAGCCAAAATTGCACCTTGTGTAAAGGACAATACTTTGTAATAAGTGATATTAATACCCATTGCTTCTGCCGCTTTTTCATCCATTTTAATGGCAGCGTATGCTCTACCAACACGTGACTTGTTCTGCCTGATAAAAAACCAAACGATAAATATAGTAATGATCAGTAAAACAAGTACTACTATTAAATAAATAGCTTGATTGTTTTTAAGTCCAAGCATATCGGGATCAAATCCTAAATCTCTTAAAAATTGAAACAGCTCTCTACCAAGATGAGGTATACCAGACAAGCCAATCGAGCCCTTGGTCACGGAGTCCCAGTTCACAAAAATTACTCGAAGTACTTCTCCAAAACCGAGTGTTGCAATAGCTAGATAAACTCCACTCAATCTTAATGCAGGAATACCAATTAAAATTCCGAAAGCTCCTGCAACTACTGCTCCCAAAACAATACTTAAATAAAGAGGGACCTCAAAGTTGATCGTTAGGAGTGCAGAAGTATAGGCTCCGATACCCATGAAACCTGCATTTCCTAAAGATAATTGCCCGGAGGAAAGCGTTATGTAAATGCTTATCCCTAAGATAATATTGATAAGAATAAAAGAGATAATCTGTAAATAGTATGGGTTTAAAATTTCTCCTAGCATATGATCATCACCTTCCTACCTCAGCAGTTTTCTTGCCGAAAATACCCTGTGGACGTATGAGAAGGATAAAGATAATAGCAACGAAGGCAACGGCATCTCTATACCCAGAATCTCCGTAGGCAACAATCATTGTTTCAGAAAGACCAAGGAGTAATCCTCCAACCATCGCACCTTTTACATTTCCCATACCGCCTAATATGATAATGGCTAAGCCTTTTAAGCCCATGGACAAGCCCATCTGTGGATTAACGGAGTTAAAGGCCATACCTACTAGAATTCCTGCTATTCCACCCAGGGCAGAGGCAAGTATGACAGTTGTTGTAATAGTACGTTTCGTGTTTACACCAAGTAGACTAGCAGTCTCTAAGTTTTCGGCAGTAGCGCGCAGTGCCTTTCCAGCTTTCGTTTTAGAGAGCCAATACGAAAGTACGATCATAAGGGTAATAGAAATCGCAAAGATTAAAATCTGTACTAAATAAATAGTGATGGAACCAACTTGGATTTGAATTTGTGCAAAAGAATGTCGAAACGGATGATTACCGGCTCCAAACAAATGATGCGAAAGGTTCTCCAACAAAATGGAAACCCCAATAGTGCTGATTAAAGGGGCTAGATGTGAAACACCCTGCTTCCCTCGAAGCGGTCGAAGTGCAATCTTTTCTAACAAATAGCCCAAGATTGCGGTAACGATTACTGCAGAAAGAAATGCTACCCAAAGTGGTAATCCTAATACGCTAGTTACCAACACCCCTATAAAAGCACCTATCATGAAAATTTCTCCATGAGCCATGTTAATAATGCCGAGTACACCAAAGACCAGTGTAAATCCAAGGGCAACAATTGCATAAATGCTTCCGAGTGTTATACCGTTAATAATTTGTTCTAAAAGCATGAAAGCTCACCCTTTCAAAATAAGGTAAGGGCTATTCACCCTTACCTATCATCATTAGATTTTATTTACTTACTCAAATAATTTAAATTGCCCATCCTGAATGATTAGTACAGTAGGGTCCATGATTACATCGCCCTCTTCGTCAAAAGAGATCTTCCCAAGAATACCTTCTAAATCTTTTATTTCAGCTAGAGCATCGCGGAGTGCATCACGATCTGCTTCCCCAGCATTTTTTAGTGCCTCTGCGTAAATATAAAGAGCATCATACGCCTGTGCAGCAAACTGATCTGGCTTGTGACCATAGGCTGCCTCATACTTCTCTACAAAAGCCTTCACTTTTTCATCGGGTTTATCAGCAAACCAAGGAGTCGCAACGATTAATCCGTTAGATGCTTCCCCAGCAATCTCAATTACCTGAGGCGAGTTGAAACCATTTCCTCCTACAAAAGGAACTTCAATTCCCATTTTTCTCGCTTGATCCATAATTACGGCCCCCTCATTGTAGAGAGCAGAAGCCAAAATTAAATCTGGCTGAAGATCTTTAATCTTAGTAAGCTGCGCATTATAGTCAGACTGTCCTTTTTGGAATGTCTCGATTGTTAATATTTCTAGTCCCATATTTTCAGCCTCAGCCTTCATCGTATCGAATCCAGATTGAGTGAATAAGTCATCATTTCCATATAAAATGGCTACTTTTTTAGCGCCGTATTTGTCTACTGCCTTCTCTAGTGCAGCGGGTATAGCCAACGATTCTGGTATAGAGTTACGGAATACATAATCCCCAATTTGAGGAATACCAGCTGCTGTAGTGGAGGTACCCATAATTGGAATACCATTAATATCAGCCTCAGGGCCAACAACGTTCATTTCCGTACTTAACGTTGGTCCTATAATGGCAACAATGTCATCCTGACTCATTAATTTTTGGCCAACTGATAATGCCTGCTCTTGTTTTCCGACAGAATCCTCGATAACAAGCTCAATCTTTACGTCGCCCTTTTCATTAATTTCTTCTAAAGCTAGCTTTAATCCATTTGTAATCGCTTCCCCATAAGCTGCGCCTGGACCTGTCATGTAAGAAATAACCCCTATTTTGGCTGAAATCGTGCCATTAGCGTCCTTACTGTTTTCTCCATTTGTAGATTCCCCAGCTCCACAAGCTGCCAGGAAAACTAACATCGTAACGGTAAAAATAATAGATAACTTTTTAAAAACATTTCCCATACCCCAAACCCCCTAAAAAAGATTTATAAAACATATATCTATATTAAAACTATTAACTCCATAATGTAAAGTTAATATTTTGAATAATTGAAATAATAAAATAATAATATATTGATATATGAAATATAGAACTAGTCATGTAAATAGAGGTTTCAAAGAAAAGATTAATAAGATTAAATTATTTAAAAATAAAGCTATTACGTATAAAACTAGTAGGGTGTATCTTACATAAATTCAAGTTTGCTTCTGACTTTGCTGTCCAAAAGATTAAGATTGGCCCAAACGCTTTTATTCACAAAGATCAACTTCTTCGTGAGCCTTTTATCACAATAAAATTTAAAGTTCAATTACTTTGGAATTATTTGTTGTTTATAATAGAGTTCTGACTTTACCTCTATATACAAAAATGGAATATTATAACTAATATAAATTTTTAAAAGGAGGAGTTTTATGTGCAGAGGCAAGCAAACAGGGGATAGTTGTAAGGTCGTTAGAAGAGCTAAAAGGAAAAGCATACAATGAAAATATTAGATGTAGACTTATTAGAAAATGGACTTCAGCGAATTGGGAATCAACAGGAGAGATTAAGAACTGAAATGACTGCTATACAGCAATCGATCGAGGCATTAATAGCTATGGACGAAGTACTAAAAGGAAAAGGAGGTACAGCGATTAAGTCCTTTTATGAAGAGTGTCATCTCCCTCTTCATCAAACCTTTCAATTGTTTTCTCAACATTTTTCAGAAACCTTAGTGAATATAAATAATGCTTTAGAATCACTGGAGTCAAGCACAGAGGGTTATATAGCGGAATCCTATTTGGAGGGCGAAATAGATACAGGGCTTACGAGTATCTCTCAACTCACTAGTGCCTTAACTAACCAATCAAATGATATTATGAACCAAGTTAGCGATATTGTACCCCTTCCTCACTTAGATGATAGTTTGGTGCAAGAAGGAGTAAGCAATGCAAGAAAAAATAAAGATGAAACGATAGACAAGCTTCAGGAATTTGATACCTCTCAAAAAAATGCTTTATCCTCTATAGAGGATGGTATTGATTTGATGAATCAATGGATTTCTAAGATTGAATCATTATTTTTGTCCGGACGTACGGATATTAGATTTGAGACGAACGAATGGAAAGCATTAACGTTGAACAGTGAATTAAAAGATATAGTAGATTCGAAGACATATCCAATGATTACTTGTACTTCAGGAGACAACGTAGACGAATTAATAGGGACAGAGATTGATCCGGAGATACTGAGCATTATGGAAAATGGTAGAATTAAATCAGTTGAAGGGGAACTGGATGAAACTATGTTGTTTGTCAGGTATCATGCTTATGACAATGGACTTATCGTAAAAGAGTTTCAAGAAATCGATTCCGATCAAATTCAATATGAAATAGTATCCAAGATAGAGGAAGCACAGGAGCCAGAGGATAAAAACGGTTTTGAAATGGCTGCTGATTTTCTGATTATGGATGATATCAGAACATTAACAGATCCAAATGCATCTCTTTTAGATAAAGGAATAGCTGCCGCCTCTGTTATCCCTATTCCTGTTGGAAAACTTGTAAAAGGCGGTTCGGCAGCAGTCAAAGCTATAGACAACGCTGCTGATGCTTCAAAGGCAGCAGATAAGGTTAGAGATGCTTCTAAAATTGTAGATGAGTTACCTCCTATAGAAAATGGACCATATATAAAAAATGGAAAACCACGTGGAAGACCACAATTATCAGGTGACAAAAAATTAGAATTTGAACGGAAGGTATATGACGACAATGTTGGACCTGATGGCGTTTTACGTGATCCAAATACAATGGAGGTCCTTGACTGGAAGCCTGGTCAACCAAGAAGAGGTGCAGTAGACTTTGGACATCGCCAAGGTTATGAGTATCATCCTATGTTTGAAAAATATAGAAATCGTGAAATAACTTTAGACAAGTTGAAAGAGTTCCAATTTAATCCCGAAAACTTTAGGATAGAGAGTCCTGGAGCAAATAGGAGTCGTAAATTCGAAGGGAAATGATAACGATATGAAAATAACAAATGTGTTTGATGCAGTACTAAAAGGAACCTTTGAGGATTTTAAAAGTTTCTATAATGGAGAAGTAAATCAGATAAATCCACATAGCAAGTTAAATTTATTGTCTACCGCAATGCTTAATTATGAGAAACCCAATGATAAGCTGGAGATTATTCAGTATCTATTAGAAAATAGTGTAGATATTTCTTTTACAGATTCTCTATATAAAAGGAATGCTCTACATACTTTCTTTTTTAACGTTATGAAAGGCCCACAAGAATATATGGAACAAGTTGTGAGACTGCTAGTGGAAAATGGTGTAGAAGTAAACGGTTTAGATAAGTTCCATTCGATACCCTTAAAGTATGCGATAACAGTCAATAAAAATACTACAGAGGATATGAAAGGGATTTATTCTTATTTAGTGGAAAAGGGATCTGATGTGAATATTAAGGATACCTTTAATAAATCAATAATAGACTACGCAAAAGAGTTTCCTTGGAGAAATGAATTTTTGGAAATAGTAAAGGAGTATGAGCATGGATAATAAAAATGATGCATATGGCGGCTTTATGGTTTCTAAAAACGTCTTGAATGGAGTGCCAATCAGATATAGCTTTAGAGAACCGAGTTCTATACCTCAGTTAAACGGCTGGAATCTTTTCTCGGAGTTAGACGATGATGAATATGTAAACAATCCGGATAACTTTGTCATTGTGAATGCTGAAACTATTTATTCTTTAGCACCACAGATGCTAGAAATTTTTGATGCTCCTTATGGTACTGACCTTTTTTGGGTATATGAAGAAAACATACACATCGGTTTTTATGATTTGGTGGCAGATAAGATAACGTCAATTGAACAGATTCTAGCGTAGGCTTAGATGCTCCTAGTTTTGGAGAATGGAGATCGTTTAAATAGAAAAAGCACAGGACGTCCAACAATGGGCGTCCTGTTTTGTCTATGCTGTTGATCGTAAAGAATGCACAGGGCGCACAAACATTCCTATCATGCTAAAATAGAGCTAACTAGAAACAGAAACAGAGAAAGGGTTTTAGATGATGAATAGTACGATAAACGAAAAGAAAATTAAAGAACTATGTGGCATTACTGCTTTTAAAAAGGGTAAGGCTTATTTTCTTGCGGATAAGGTGCATCTTCATCCTAGCCCTAAAGATGAAAAGGTGATAAAAGCTACTGTAAAGGCAGGAGAGGATTTCATTGTCACTATAAAAGCTGACTCCGTTGGAGAGATTGTTGCCTCTTGTACATGTCCCTCTGTCGGTTTTGTTTCCACCTATTGTCAGCATATTGCGGCTGCTCTCATCTCAATCGATGAAAAGCAACGAATGGATGGTTATTTGGCAGAAAGAATGCTAAATCTATTTGAAAAAAAGACCTCTCCCCCTACAGGAAAGCAGCTACATTTTGATGAAAGAAAGATATTAGAGATGGAGTTCACGTGCTGTACAGTTCCTTTGGAGGGAGGGGCTTACGGATTCGGTATACAGTTAGCTGTTGGTCCCGAACCATTCCAAGAAATAAAGGAAGTCGCAAAGTTTCTTTATGAAATGGAAAGAAGGAGACCTTTCGAATATTCGCCAGGCTACTTGTATGCACCGGAGGTCTATAGCTTTACAAGAGAAACAGATGACGTACTTCAAATATTAATGAAAAGTCAGCGCATAAATAGTAAGGCATTAATACAGGACGATATTTTGCTTATGTCGGCCACCGATTGGGATAGACTTCTCCCTTTACTCATAAAAGCACCGAGAGTTAAGTTTCTACATGATGATTTTTACTATGAAGGTATTCAGCTTGGTCAAGAGCTGCCGATACGTTTTGAATTTGATGAAGCGAAGAAGCCTGACTATCAGTTGAACGTAAAAGGTCTCGATATGGTGACCGTATACAGATCCTATGGCTACGCATTCTCTAAAGGGGTGCTATACAAGCTACAGCCGGAGGAGACAAGCAGACTGGCAGAACTAAAAAGCATGCTGGACCAATCTGGTAAGCATGAGCTAATCATTCTAGAGAACAATATCGACCAATTCATGAAAACAGTTCTACCAGGCTTGATGAAGCTAGGTCAGGTCTACATAGCGGAGCCTATCTCTAAAAGGATGGGAGAAACTCCTCTAAAGGCGAAGCTGTTTCTTGATAGGGTAAAAAATCGCCTGCTTGCTGGCTTAGAGTTCCATTACGGCCATCTGCTAGTCAATCCCTGTGAGGAAACAGAGGAGTCATTCACCCATTTTCCTGGTATACGGCGTCAGAGAGAGAAGGAGCTCGAAATCATGAAGCTCTTGTTGGACTGCGGGTTCACCCAAACACCAGGGGGATTTTACTTAATGGATGAGGAAGAAGAATATAACTTCCTGTATTATGTATTGCCAAATGTTGAAAAGTGGGTGCAGGTATACGCTTCTACTGCTGTGAAATTACGGGTAGTGAAGGAATATACAGGTCCAAAGATAAGGATTGAGATGAAGGAAAGAACCGAGTGGCTAGAGTTTCGCTTTGAGCTAGACGGTATAAAGGAAAAAGAAATTCAACAGCTGATGACAGCCATTGAGGAAAAAAGAAGATTTTATCGGATACCAAACGGGAATCTAGTGTCGCTTGAAACACCTGAATTTGTAGACCTTGCAAGATTCATGGAGGACATGGAGGTAAGCAGTGAACATTTTCGGGACGGGATGCAGGTTCCTATTTTAAAGGGAATGCAGATTGCACAGACACTAAGTCGAGGGGATCTGCTTGAGCCAGGACAAAGATTTGCTAAGCTCCTTAAGAATCTAAATGAGCCGGAGAACCTGGAAGAGGATGTGCCATTAGGGTTAGAAAATGTATTACGAGACTACCAAAAGGCGGGCTTCAGATGGTTTAAACTGATGGCATCATATGGTTTTGGAGGTATACTCGCAGACGATATGGGGCTAGGGAAGACACTTCAAAGTATTGCCTTTATTGAATCGGTGCTATCAGAATCTCGTGTTCGAAAACAGCCCATATTGGTCGTTACGCCTGCATCACTCCTCTATAATTGGAAAAACGAGCTAGGCAAGTTTACTCCACATATAGATGTACAAATCATCGATGGCAGTAAGACAGACAGAAATGCGGCATGGAAAGCTGGGGTAGAGGCAGATGTCCTCATCACCTCCTATCCTTCCCTACGAATGGACACAGAGTGTTACAGAGATCTTTTCTTTCATACTGTATTTTTTGATGAGGCGCAGGCTTTTAAAAATCCAATGACAAAGACGGCTCGGGCAGTGAAAATGCTACAGGCCAAGCATCGATTTGCGCTTACCGGAACACCGATAGAAAATTCTTTAGACGAGCTTTGGTCTATTTTCTATGTTGTATTTCCTGGTCTATTGCCAAACAGAAGAGAATTCAGTGAGATGAGAAGAGAGCATATTGCGAAACAAGTTCGCCCATTTATATTGCGGCGTATGAAAACGGATGTCCTACAAGAGCTGCCTAAGAAAACGGAAATGGTCATCTATTCCGAACTGCAGGTCGAGCAAAAGAAACTATATGCTGCACACCTAGCAGAGCTTAAGCATGATGCCCTAAAACATTTAAAGAAAAAAACCTTCCGGAAGAATCGCATTAAATTTCTCGCTGGGCTAACTAGATTACGACAATTGTGCTGTCACCCAGCCCTCTTTGTAGAAGGCTATGAAGGGAGCTCCGCTAAATATGAGCAGTTAATGGAGATTTTAGAGGATTGCCGAATGACTGGTAGACGAGTGCTTGTCTTTTCTCAGTTTACTCAAATGCTAGCCATTATCCGTAGACAGCTCATTAAGCAGGGGGCACCATACTTTTATATAGACGGACAAACCCCTCCAGTGGACCGTGTCAGTCTATGCGAACGATTTAACAACGGAGAGGGAGACTTGTTCCTCGTGTCATTGAAGGCAGGGGGAACAGGGCTTAATCTCACCGGAGCAGATACCGTGATATTATATGACCTTTGGTGGAATCCAGCAGTGGAGCAGCAAGCAGCAGATCGTGCTCACCGCATGGGCCAAACAAATGAGGTCCAAGTCATTCGATTGGTAGCAAAAGGCACCATTGAAGAAAAAATTACACAGCTCCAGCATAGAAAACAAAATCTAATAGAAGAAGTAATCCATTCCGGACAAGATATATTAGCTGGAATGAATGAAGAAGACATTTTAGAGGTTTTGATGGGGGAGTAACTTATTAATATAATTAAATAAATCTCATCATAAATATACAAATTTTAGGAGTCTTAAGTAATGGCATTTTAATTAATTTTTACGCCATAAGAATTATTTTTCATATTGGCCCTTCTCCCATTTCCATTATTTCTAATAAATGGAATACAATAATATCAACTAAAATGTGAAATGGGAGGGAGCTTATGAAAGTATTAGATGTGGATGTATTACAAGTAGGGCTAAAAAATAATGTCAGTATGCTTGAGCGACTTCAAAAGGAAACAGAATCCATCCATCTCAGTATTAAAGGGTTAGTTGGTATGAATGAAATACTAAAGGGTCACGGAGGAAATTCCATTAGGGCTTTTTATGAGGAATGCCATCTCCCCTTTCTTGAATTCTTCCAGCTTTTTTCAAAGGAATATAAAAGTGTGCTGGAGACTGCAGAAAGTGCATTACTTTCACTTGAACCAAATACTGAGGGGCATATGGTCGAAAGCTATATGGATGGAGAAGTGGAAGAAGGTCTTCAAAATATCTCAACTCTTACAAAGAATTTAGTAGAAGCAACGAATGGTATCATGGACCAGGTCGCTGATATTGTTT
Organism: Psychrobacillus sp. MER TA 171; assembly: GCF_023713305.1. NCBI lineage: Bacteria > Bacillati > Bacillota > Bacilli > Caryophanales > Bacillaceae > Psychrobacillus > Psychrobacillus sp. MER TA 171. The sequence continues at coordinate 17,874 of NZ_JAMAWN010000019.1, forward strand.
CACTTCCACATCTTGACGATAGTGATGTGCAGGATGGAATTATACTTTCTAGAAATAAAAAAAATGATACCCTAGATAAGCTCTATGAGTTTGATTATACGCAGCATAACACCTTGTTGCCCATTGAAAACGGTATAAAGATTATGGAAAGAAGGGTAGCTGAGATAGAGGCTCTAATGAAGAGTGGATTAACCGATAAGCACTTCCAAGTTAATGTTTGGAACTTACTAACTGTAAATAGTGAGCTGACAGATGCAATTGAAACTCAAAAATATCCACAGTTGAGCTGTGTATTAAAAAATGAGCACGAACATTTAATTGGAACGGAGATATCTGCAGAAACTTTTGATCTAATGAATGTTAAGCTAGAAAGAACAGTAGAGCGAGAACTATTTGGTGATTTTTCGCTATTAAACTACCATGAATATGAAAATGGTCTTGTGATTAAAGAGTATCGTTTAAAGGGTGAAGATACTATTCATTATGAAATCGTCGGTGAAGTGAAGGAGGAAATATTGTCTCCTGAAGAGATGAATAAATTAGGGCCCGAGGAATTAAATGCTTATTTTAATTCACTGACTCGAGAAGAGATAGAGTTAATGTTTGATAAACAAATTGAAGCGCAGGAAGAGGAAAATCGAAAAATTAATCAGGCTATATTAGACTTTCTTATTCTAGACGACGTCAACACTCTTTTTGGGCCTGATTCATCGGTAGCCGACAGAGGGTTAGCAGCTGCGGGATTCATCCCATTCGGCAAGGTTACAAAGCTAGGTAAATTAGGGAAATTATTTGGACATGCAGATGATGTACCAGCAAATAAAATTGATGATGTACTCGAGGCCAGAGGTATTAAGGTAGTGGATGGTAGAGTAGGGAATAAAATACCTATAGAAGAATTCCAAAATATACGGTCTCGCTCTGTTCATAATGTGGATGCCGATTCTATGACACTTGGGAGGTATACAGGAGGATCTGACTCTTACATCGCAAGAGCGGGTAATAATTCTACTTATTTTAGTATGGGTGATGATTGGGATAAAGTCCAAAGTAAATATGGTTTGTCAGATCAAGAAATGTTTGATTACTTTAATGTACCTGCCCTTAATGACGCTGTTTCAAGTGGAAAGAAAATTCAATTCTCACATAACCCAAATGAACGCGTAGGAAGTTTTCTTAATCAGGAGTGGGAGTATTTAAAAAAGGAACATGGATTTACGGATCTAATTGAAGAAGGGGGTATGTGGTATGCAGAAAGATAGTTTAACTACATCAAAGGATAAAGCAAAGGGTTTGACGAAAGCAATGAGAGAATACTTTGGTGATCGAGTAGATAATTTCTCGATTTACAATCTAATGGATACACCTCACCAAACGTTCTCGATTGATTTTCAAGCATACAAATACTTCATTATTACTTTAGGTTATGATAGAGGCAACTTTGGATGTGCTATTAACTACGGGAAATCTAATGTGAGTTTAGAAAACAGTCAGAAATGGTTTGATGAAGCAGATATGAATATCTTCTTAAAGGAATTGGAGCAACAGCTAGAATTAAGAATTCCGGATAAATTTTTAGAGTTTTATGGGTGGAAATAAGGGATAAGAGATTAGTAAAAGAATTATTAATGAAAAAAGAGCATCTTTAACATAAAAGTTAGAGATACTCTTTTTTATTATTCTTCTACTAAATAATGGTATATATCATACTGAACTGGTTGTTCTAAAATCATGTTCATAGTAGCTACACTGTATTCTTTTCCTTTGTCGATAAGGGTGTCATTTTGTGCACTTTTTGGGTCCACTTCAACTTCTCCAAGGTAGTAAAAATCTTTACCTTCACCGTTATGTTTTTTGACAAACAGATGAACCTTTATATTAGAGTCGGTAGAATTAACAATGGGAGAGATGTCCTTAGCTGTAATTTTTCTATTCTTGGTTGAACACCACTTAAAAACATCTGCTGATAAGAACTCGTCCATGTATTTAACTTCTGATTCATCATCGTCAGCTTTGTGGTAATTCACAAAAATAGGACATTTATTCATTTTAACTCGTCCCCCGTTTAACGTGCCTTCTTCATTAGCAGGCCAGTTTAAAAGTCTACATACATCTTTTCTAGAGTATTTCTCATATAAAGTAAATGGATTCAATTTTTTGTATTTTTTATTTTTTTCAAAACTACATAAAATTATATCCTCGAGCAACGATCTAAATGAATCTTTTTCAATACTTTTTTGTAGTTTCTCATTTAGTTTATATATACCATTCTCTATAAAAATAATTGGTATTGAACCATAGTTTTTCTGTGCTGTTGTAACAAAAAAGTCTAAAGATAGTAAATTTTCTACTGAAAAAATAGTCTCATCATCAATATATGTTCCGTAATCTTGTAATAATTTTAGGTAATCTATTTTAGAAATTTCCTTTTGATCCAGCAAACATTGGATTAATAAAACTTCATGGATTCTTTTTCCGTTTATTAATTCTTGAGAAAACATTGTTAATACTGCTTGTTCATATGGGTCTATTTCTACAACAGGTTCATTAATACTAGATAAAAAATCAAAGTAATTTTTCTTGTTCATAAAAATTACTTCTGGATCTATTGAATTGTTTTTAATAAAATCTATTAGCTTAGGAACCCTACCTAAACGATTTTTTAGCTCATAGTATGGAGCTTTTAGAAACTCCATATTAGACAATTTCAATTTTTTATTATCAATAGCATCAAAGATACGCTTCTTAGCAATTTCTTCGAAGTTAATTGTTGAAACTCCTTGAATGTAATTGGTGTTAACTGTTCTTCGACGAACATTATCCTTGTTCATAGACTGATCACCAGAAAGAGCAATGGGGATAAGATAATTATTTTTATAGTTGCCTATAAAATCAATAATAGTAACGTATTCTTTTTCATCATGTTTGCGTAGACCACGACCTAGTTGTTGAATAAAAATAATGCTAGATTGTGTTTGTCGAAGCATGATAATTTGGTTTAAAAATGGAATATCAATACCCTCGTTAAAAATGTCCACGGTTAAAATATAATCGAGTTCATAGCGTTCCAATTTACTAATAGCATCTTCTCTTTCGGATTGTTTATTATCACCTGTAAGAGCAACTGTTCTTATATGATGAGTTTTTAACACTTTTGAAAGCTCATGTGCTTCTTGCTTTGAACTACAAAAAATTAAACCTCGTACTCCCTTTCCAGAATAACCGTAGTAATTAATCTTCTCTAAGATATGCTGGACACGTTCCTCAGAAACTAAGCGCTGTAAAGAAGAAGTATCATCAATTATCTCTCCATCTCTTTCATAGTCTGTTACCCCAAAATAATGAAATGGACAAAGCATTTCTTCTTCCAAAGCGGCCTGTAGTCTAATTTCATATGCTACTTTGTAGTCAAAAAGTTCAAATATATTGAAGTTGTCTGTACGTTCGGGAGTGGCTGTCATTCCTAACAGAAATTCTGGTTCAAAGTAATTTATGATGCTTTGATAAGAACTTGCCCCTGCACGATGAACTTCGTCTATTAGAATGTAATCAAAATCATCTTTAGAAAATTGTTGTAAATGACGTGTTGATGACAAAGTTTGAACAGTGGCAAATAAGTATCTTGCATTCGTTTGTTTTGTATTACCTGAAAGGATTCCATAGTCATCTTCGTGACCGCCTAATATCTTTCTATAGTCTTGTAGTGCTTTTTTTAAAATTTGCTCTCTATGCACGATAAACAGCATTTTCTTTGGAGCAAAGTTTCGAACATCAAAAGCAGATAGGTAGGTTTTCCCTGTACCAGTAGCAGAAATAATTAACCCTTTATTAGCCCCTTTTTCACGAAGATTTCTTAATTGGCCAAGTGCTTCTACTTGCATTTTATTAGGCTGGATTGCAAGGCTATCGGCTAGTTGGTTTGATAAATATTGAGTGTTAACTTGAAGTACATTCGTAGTTTGATGGTTAATAAAAGGTTGGTTAACATAAGTCAGATTGTAGTTGTTTATCCACTCTAAGGTTAAAGGTATTGATTCATTCCAAGCATCTTCGAATTGATTACGAAAGTGATGAATTATTTCGCCCTCTTCAAGAGATGTTAAATAGACATTCCACTCATAGTTAGCTTTTAAAGCACTATCGGTTAAATTAGAGCTGCCAACTATTAGAGAGGAATATTCTTTATGTTCAAATATGTACCCCTTTGAGTGAAAACCTTTTACGCCAGTCAACCGAACTTCTACATTTTCTAGTTTTAATAACTCTTTAAACATTTTAGGCTGATTAAAATTTAAAAAGGTAGATGTTAAAATTCGACCTTGAATACCTTTTAGCTGTAAATCATAAAGTATAGTTTTTAAAGTAGCTAAACCACCCTCAGTAATAAAAGCTACAGAAAAGATAAAAGTTTCGCATGTCTTCATTTCTTGAAGAAGTGTAGACAAGACATTTTCATGAGATTTATTTGAAAGTAATTTAGGTTTAAATTGTCCGGTTACGGGGCTATTCTTATCTATAAAACCTTTGTACAATGAGTTCTTCATCTTACGAATCAATGGTTCTATTATAATCACATCATTTCATTTAATTTTTCACTAATAATTTTATTCACCGCAGGAATATCAGCAGGGGCAAAATTAAGTGTATGCAAATAATCCCTTTTGACCCATTTTGCATCCGCATGCTCAGATAAAACTGGAAAACCATCTAATAATTTTGCTTTATACGTTTCTAATCTAACTATAAAATTTTCATACTCATATGTAGTATCTTCAACTTTTTGACCTACTTGAATAGTGCAATTAAATTCTTCATGTATCTCTCGATATAATGCTTGTGTTGGTGTCTCGTCTTTCTCAATTTTACCTCCAGGAAACTCCCAAAGATTGGGAAGTGTCATTTTGGAACTTCTTAAGGCACAAAAAATTTCATCGTTTTCGTTCACAATAATTGCTCCTACGACATGAATTAATTTTTTCATAAAATATCCATCCTAAATTTTAATTTTATTTATATTCATAGCTAATTATAAAATACAAAACAAAAAATTACTTCAAATCATTGGGAATTTATTTATTCTAGTCATTTAGCTAATGTAGATAATTACTTCACGAATAATGAAGAAATAAGAACAGCTAAGTTCTTTTGGCACTATGAGTTTTAATTGAGTCAACTTATTACTTATGATTTAATGTTTGGCCCGATTAATGTATAGACTATAACAAGTCAACGACTCGGGGATCAACAAAACAGGTAATAACAGCACTGTTTGTGTTAACAGTGATTCTTATTTGTTAGAGCAAAATCAATTTTGCTTTAATAGATTTATTTAGGTTTACCTATAAAAGCAGGAATTATGAATTAGGTTCAATCGTAATGAATTTACATCAAAAATGGTACTCTTTGTTATTTTTAAGTAGAATAGGGTAGTAAGTAATAGATGTAATTAGGAGGAATTTTAAATTGAGAAAGTTAACTGTAGTTCTTATGATTTTTGTTTTGTTTTTATCAGCCTGTAGTAATGAGACGGATAAAAAGGAAGGAAAGTCAAAAGATGAAAAAACAAAAGATGAAATGGTCCAGGTAACAATTCCTTTTCGTTTTTATGATGGCGTAAGTGAGGAACAGGTACTTGAACAGGCGGACAAACTTGGGATAAGCAAAACTACAATAAATAAAGAAGATCGACTAGTTGAATATGAGATGACTAGAGGAACGCAGGAGGAAATCAGTGCAGATTTAAAGAGCAACCTGAAATCGTTTGTTGAAGAAATAGAAGCGAATGAAGATATTAACTCGATAAAGGGAATTGAATATAACAAGGAATACAACGACTACACCGCTACTGTAAACCGAGAGCTTTATGAAGCAGATGGCAATGCCCAGGGCTATGCTCTTTTAGGTCTTTTATTGAGAACACTTTATTACCATTATTTTAATGGGGAAGATTATGAAACGTATGAAGTAAAGATTGATGTAAAGGACGAGGATACGAACAAAGTATTTGATACAGTAGATTTCCCAGAGGATGGCGGAATTTAGAAATTAGAGATTCAATTGTAATGGGAAAATAAGGATGTGTTGAGTTAATTATATAAATGAGGAAGTTGGTTATACTTCTGTACACAGAGATTTTACAATGCTGTAATTTGTAGCTAAGCGAGAGGTGTTTAAATGCGAAAATCATGGGTAGTTTTATTGATATGCTGTATTTTACCAATCATTACTGGCTGTACAGAGTATGACCAAATGACCGTACAAAGTGAAATAATACAAGTTCATGCTGATAGCCCTTCCATCCTAATAGCAAATGGTAATAGATTCACGGAGGTTAGAGAAACAACAGGTAGTGAATTCACTATTGGAGAGAAGGTTGGGGAGGTACAAGAAAATGTCGGACGAGATATTGTACCAAGCAATAATCTTTCCTCCAATGCATTAGCGCCTGGAACGGAAATCTATTCCATTAACGAGGATCCGGATATTTACCTTGCCAAGATCTCTAGCAGTAGCTATATGATTTATATTAGTGAGTAGTTTGTGTGGATGAGTTGTTAAAATATAAAAAAGTAAAGGTAAAAGTGACAAAAGCTAAGAGAGAATTTTCGCTTAACAGGTCTCTTTTACCTTTTTATAAAACGAAAATAGAACGTATGTGTGGTATAATAGAGAGATAATAGTGTGGTAGCTCAAGGGTGGTTGGTTCACTCCCGTTAGAGAGGGGGTGGTGCCTTGTCAGTATTCGAAGCATTGATGTTTGCGGTAGCATTTGCAACATTGGTCGTTGTAATATTGTCCTTTAACCATAAAAAATAACCCATCCTTGAGTTGAGAGCTCAGATGGGTTAATCCTAATGGAAGCCAATCCCCTTTGGGACCAACTATTATAATGGACTGGTTGATGCACTAACATCAATCAGTCTTTTTTAATGTACGCAGTTGTTACTTTTAGTATACGTTTGGACAAAAATCTTTTCAAGTAGTTCATCTTTTTTAAGTGACTGCTAATTACCCAAAGTGTGCTCTATCTAGATAAGATAAGGTATTAAGCGAGTAAGTATAAATCTTAAGAGCATTTTTTACAGTGAGTTTTTCCAATATCTTTTTTTAAATCAGACCCCAAACCGCTGTCTATATCCACATTTTCTACACATTTCCTCAACAGCTTCTCTTCTAGTGAAACCATCGTAAAGAGCATTTGCTCGTTCACCTTCAATTATTTCAGAGAAGGGGGTTTTATTGATATTACCTAGGTTTATGACTCCTTCACCGTCTAAACAGCAGGGCACTACAGTTCCGTCTACCAGGATAGCAGCTTGACTTCGAAGAGCATGGCAGAAACCTTTCCCGTCGTCCTCTGGAGCCTGTAGACTTGGCCACTGGAATTCGTGATCTTGGTTTAAGAAGACATTTGGAGCGATTTTAATCCCTTTACCTGGTTGTACCTTTTCTTCAATTCTGAAGTCTAGATTATATTCATTCTCTAAAATTTCTAATGTTTCTCTATTTCTCCGCTGTACTAGGTCTGACACCTGGTCTTGCTGGAGGTTCCATAAGCGGTAAGAAATAATTGTATTATGCTCTCTCGAATCACGTACAAATTCAAGGATATCTCCTAAGTACTTTTCACGATTCTCAGATCCTTCATGACCATCAAAGCTGTGAAGAGAGAAGTTGATTTGACGAAGTGCTGGTTTACCTAATAATTTTTCTCTATTCTTTTTGATTAACGTTCCGTTAGTAGTGATATTAACCTTAAAACCCTTTGCATGAGCAGCATCTAGAAGCTGATCGATACGAGCGTGAAGTAGTGGCTCTCCTTTTACATGCAGGTAAATATATCTCGTATGGTCCTTTATTTGGTCAAGGATATTATTAAATGCATCTAATTTAATAATGTTAGCCTTACGAGCAGTGGGTGGACAAAAACTACAAGCAAGATTACAGACACTTGTAATTTCTATATACATCTTTTTAAAAGTTTTCAAGTTTTCTTCACCGTTCCAGTTCTATTTGATAAACAACTATACTCATTTTAACAGAAAAATATTTTAGGGGGAGAGCTTTCTAAAAGTATATTTTACGGTAGAAGGAAAACCTTCAGATTTTGCCGAATGAAGCATGAGAGATAGTTTTAAAGGAGGCGTGTCTATTGGAAAAAAAGATTCGATGGGGAGTTTTAAGCACGGCGAGAATTGCAAGAGAACAGCTTATCCCGGCAATCCAAAGAGCTGGAAATGCTGAGTTAGTGGCTATTGCAAGTAGAGGAAGTAAAGTGCATGAGGTTGCAAAGGAATTAGAAATTAATATCGCTTATGAAAGCTATGAAGAGCTTCTCGCCAATCCAACTATTGATGCAATCTATATTCCCTTACCTAATCATTTACATAAGGAATGGGTGATTAAAGCAGCTAAGGCAGGAAAGCACGTACTTTGTGAAAAGCCAATTTCGCTTACGTCCCAAGAAGCAACCGAGATTATTGAAGTCTGTAAGGAACAAAATGTGAAGTTCATGGAGGCTTTCATGTATCAGCTCCACCCACAGCATACACGTGTAAAAGAACTCATCTCTTCCGGTGTTATAGGAGAGATCAAACTGGTTACTGCCAGCCACTCGTTCTATATGGAAAATAGACAAAACGAATTTAGAATGAATCCAGAGATGGGTGGGGGTAGTCTATTCGATGTAGGCTGTTATTGCATCCATGCCATTCGATATATGACCGGAGCAGAACCTGTTAGGGTGCATTGTATGGCAGATCTAGATAAGGAAACCAATGTTGACATAAGTGCATTCGGTACTTTACAGCTAGACAATGGTATTCATGCTACGTTTAATTGTAGCTTTGACATGGCTGGGAGAAATGAATATGAAATAGTGGGTTCTAAAGGAACGATTAAAGTGCTGTATGCATTTCGTCCTGACCAAAACGGCGGCTTAGGTAAAATAATGATTCAACAAGATGACATGACAAGTGAAGAAAATATTCCTGGTGATCTTTATCGAATAGAGGTCGAACATTTCTCCAATGCTATTTTAACGAATACAAATCCCGAGGTGACAGGCGAATTTAGTATTGGAAACATGCGTGTAATGGAGGCCTGCCTGGAGTCGATTAAAACGGGAAAAATTATGCAGATGGTAAATTAACAAAATACAGAAAGAAAAGCTAAACTCTTACTAGAACAGTTGTAAGAGTTTAGCTCTTCTTTTTTTAAAGACTCATTCTGTTTCCTTATAAACAAAGTAATCAAAATCAGCAGGGATGCTTTGACCAGATGTATCCTGACATTGCATACCAACAAATGCCCCCGTAAAAAATCCTCCGCCACGAATATAGTCATCGGATAATTTATGAGAAGCAAAAGAAAGAGGAATCGTTGTCCAATGATCACCATCCAATGAATACGAGTATTCATAAATAGATGTCTTAACCTCTACACGTAGATATACATACTCTGCATCTTCAGGTAGGACAATCTCTTTTCCTTGGAGTGGCTGGTCAAATACAAAGTTATCACATGTACTTATCTCCAGAATCCGTCCTTTTTCCTCGTGCCAGGAAATCTGTAGCGCTGTCCAATTTTCTGTGTTGTAATAGTTCACGAGACCCGCTGATTGCTGGAAGGTATTTGGGTGGAAGGCAACTTTAGTTTCTGCAATGAAGTTAAAATGCTGCCAACGTCTTGCTATAAACGCCTGTGTAAACTTAGAAGTTAAAGATTCCTTTCCATAAAGACGCAAATGACCAGGATTGTCTTTTAGTGAAACAACGTGTTCCCTTAGTGGAATTCTCAATGATTGAAAATGAGCATTCAATGATTGTTCGTTAAAATCATCCTTTTCCTCAAAGTCCTTTTCCCATACAACTTCTTCAATCGCTGGTCCTTCAATTTCTAGTGAGGGACCATTTCCATTTACGACATATGGCCAGTCATTTTTCCATTCTAAACGTTGAATGGCAGTCTCTCTTCCAAGTGGACAAAATCCTCGTGGATCCAGTAAAGGCTGGTTGTCTCTTGGTAGTGGACGACCGGTTAAGTGTACTAAAAACCATTCATCAGTATGGGTATGGACGATGGAAGCATGACCTGACTTTTGTAATGGGTTTCGTGGATACGGGAAAGATGTTATCAATGGATTTTCTGGATGGACTTCATAAGGACCCTCTAGGTTTTTCGAACGCGCCATAGTAGCTGCATGGTCATATTTTGTGCCCCCCTCAGCAGTTAACAAGTAGTAATAATCATTAATCTTGTATAGGTGAGGAGCTTCTACGAGCTTAATATCTGTTCCTTTAAAGATAATAGTAGATTCACCGACTAATTTTTGCTGCTCCACATCATATTCCTGAAGCGCAATACCATAGAAATTATGATGATGGAGGCGGTGATCCCACTTCATATTCACTAAATACTTCTTGCCGGATTCATCATGATATAGGGAAGGGTCAAAGCCAGAACTATTTAAATAGATAGGATCAGACCATTCACCGTCGATTGTGTCACAAGTGACAAGATAGTTATGGCAATCTTTCCACTGTCCTTCTGTAACTTTTACATCTGTGAAAATGAGCCAAAAATGTCCATCACTGTAGGATAATGCAGGGGCCCAAACCCCACCAGAATTAGGGTTTCCCATCATATTCAATTGACTAAGACGATTAAGAGGTCGAGAAGCTAAACGCCAATTTTTTAAATCCTTGGAATGATAAATTCCAACGCCGGGGAACCATTCAAAAGTAGAAACAGCGATATAATAGTCTTCTCCAACTCTACAAATACTTGGATCTGGATTAAAGCCAGGTAATATAGGATTGCGAATAGTTGTCATTTGTCATCATCCTTTTTATGAGTGATTTTTGTCCATTTCAAGCACATAAACTGTAAGCCGTTATTTATTTCGCTGAACGGTTATAAATTTCAGCGAACGGTGATAAATCTCCGTGAACGGTTATATATTCTTCTGAGCGGTCATATATCCCTGCGAACGGTTATAAATTTAAAAATTGCTGCCCATTAAACCATTTATTATCAGAAGATATAAAATCGTAATTTTCGGATAATTAAATTTACTAATCATCACGACTATGTGTAAGGGAGGGAAATTAATCATTTTTTAGTCTCTAAAAAAGTAAAATTTATTCCAGAAAACGTTTATTCTAGCAAAACATCCTGTTGGATACTGACACTTAAAAAGTTTTCAATGGAAAAAGCAGCAACCCCTAATGCTGTAGACCTCGTGGATAGCTCTGAAAAATCAATTTGCAAATCGTTTTGTTGAAACCAGAGAGCCTGATTTGTAATTCTTTTATTTAAAGAGTCCTTTAACCATTTTTTGGAGTAAGCTAAACGGTTCCCAATGATGACTTGTTGCGGGTTAAAGATATTGATAATGTTATTGATGCCGATGCCTAAATAGTCTCCCGTCTGATGAAATAATTGAATGACTTCCTCATTTCCACTTTGCGCAAGTGAGACTAAGCCTTCTAAATCCTGTGAATCTAAGGGTATATCTAATTTCTCTGCATGTCTCATTAGCGCTTGTTCAGATGCATAAAGCTCCCAACAGCCTTCGTTTCCACAACGACATAACAGATCTCCTGCTTGAATAGTCATATGACCAAGCTCACCAGAGAATCCATTAGAGCCTTTGTAAAGAGAACCATTCAATATTAATCCGACGCCGATACCTATTCCTGCACTTACGTAGATGACATTCTCAAAGTCCTTGCCAGCTCCAAAATGTTTTTCACCATAAGCACCTGCGTTTGCTTCGTTTTCTATTATGATGGGTAGATTATATTTTTCCTCTAAAACCTCCTTTAAGTTAATATTTCTCCAATTTAAATTTGGTGCTAATAGAATATTTCCATCCTTCTCTACAATCCCTGGTACACCTACCCCAATTCCTACTACTCCATGGGGACAATCGGGAGTAGAGATAAGGAGGAAGTCTATCGTTTCAAATAATCTCAACTCTATTTCTTCATAAGAGAGATTCTTAAAAGCTATACGCTTCTCGGTGTGAATATTTCCGTTAAGATCGGTTAGCACGCCGAGAAGATAGTTAACTCCAATGTCTATCCCGATGGAGTAGCCAGCTTTTTCATTGAAGAGCAGCATAACTGGTCTTCTACCACCACTAGATTCCCCTGGTCCAGATTCATAGATAAGGTGTTCTTCCAGCAAGTCATTAACTAAAGAGGAAACAGTTCCTTTGTTTAATCCGACTTGACTAGCAACAGTCGCTCTCGAGATAGGGGAATTATATTTTATCTTATCTAGAACTAGTGATTTGTTTCCTTTTTTGACCACATGGTGATTCCATGTTTGGTTAGCATTCAGCTTCATTCACTTCAGCTCTTTCTTTATCATTTTTCATCATTCTAACATAAAACTGAAAAATAAAAAAACTTTGTTTATCCACTAGACTAACATAGTGTTATTTGCTACAATGAAAACGCATACAATATTCAGAATATTGTTGTAAAAACTTTGGGGTGGGGGAAATAAGAATGAAAATCAACAAAATGATTAAAATTCTATTATTTGCTTCTTTATTTTATTTATTAGCAGGTTGTTCAGACGCAGATGAAACATCTTCAAGTAAAAATGGGGACAAAGAAATTAAGTTTATGCATTTATGGCCAGAAGGAAGTTCCAAGCAACATTATGATGTTGTAAATGAAATTATTGCAGATTATGAAAAAGAGAATGATGGTGTCAAAGTGGATTTGGAAGTGTTAAGTAATGAACAATACAAGGATAAGTTAAGAGTATTATCCACCTCTAAAGAGCTTCCAGATGTAGGGATGACTTGGGCTGCAGGCTTCTTAGAGCCTTATGTTGGCGGAAATATGTTCGCTCCATTAGACGATGTTATTAAAGACCAGCTAAGTGATAGCTTTGTTCCGGGAACTGCAGAGGCTTATGCCCTAGACGGGAAAACATATGGCTTACCGCTAGAGCTGAATATTGTCACACTATACTATAACAGTGCAATGTTTGAGGAATATAACTTAGAAGCACCAAAGACTTTTGAAGAATTAGAGAATGTGATAAAAGTATTTAAAGAAAATGGAATTGATCCAATTGCTTTAGGAAATAAGGATGCTTGGACAGGGTCACTTTGGTATATGTATTTAGCAGATCGTCTTGGAGGAGCAGAGGTTCTTAACAAGGCAATCGATCGTTCTGGTTCTTTTGAAGATCCTGCATTAGTGGAGGCAGCTCAAAAGGTTCAAGACCTTGTTGATATGGGTGCATTCGTCAAAGGATTTAATGGACTGGCGGATGAAGAAGCAAAAAGTATGTTCATGAGTGAGCAAGCTCCGATGTATTTAATCGCTACTTGGGATTTACCGAACTATACAACAAATGAAACGGTACCTCAGGAATTTAGAGACTCAGTTCAATATTTGAAATTCCCAACTGTTAATGGAAACGGTGATATGGATAGCTTTGTTGGAGGGCCTGGAGTCGGGTTATTCGTAGCTGAGGACTCAGATGTTAAGGAAGAGGCGAAGGACTTTGCAGCTTACTTTGTAAAAGCATGGGGAGAAAAAGCAGTTACAAAAGCAGGTGTAATCCCTGCTACCAAAGTAGATGCAGGATCGTTGGATCTGCCAGAGATGTATATTGATATATTAAATGAGTTAAACGAGGCAAGTAATATCACGCTATTTGCAGATGTTCAGATGAGCCCTGATGTTGCACAAGTACATTTAGATTCGATTCAGGCTCTATTTGGTAAGGAAATGACTCCAGAAGATTTTGGGAAGGCGCATGAGGATGCTCTTTCTAAATAATAGATAATTAGCTAGAGGATTTGTCGATGGACGTAAGGGTTATTCCTTTAACTGGAGTAACCCTTGTCTATCTGATAGGGAAGGAGTTACTTGTATGAACAAGGTAATGTCTAAAAAATTGTTGATAGCATTGTATATTTCACCTGCACTTTTACTCGTCCTGGTGTTAATATTCATTCCGCTAATGTTGTCTGGATATTATGGCTTAATGCAATGGGATGGTATAGGAGAAAAAACGTTCATTGGCTTAGAGAATTATATTAAAGGTCTTCAGGATATGAAATTTTGGAGTAGTGCCTATCATTCCTTTTTGTTGGCAATATTCTCTACCTTGAGCTTAGCCATTTACTTAACCATCTCCTTTATATTGGCGTCCAAGATAAAAGGATCTGATTTGCTCAGAAAAATATATTTAATACCAATGTTGTTATCCTCTGTAGCTATAGCCCAGCTTTGGATTAAAGTATATAATCCTTCGAATGGTATTTTAAATGTTTTTCTTAAGCAAATAGGAGTGGAAAATCCTCCAGCTTGGCTTGCAGAGCCATCGTTAGTGTTGTTTGCAATCTTCATCCCGATATTATGGCAATATGCTGGGTTTTATATTTTGATTTATTATGCTGCGTTGAAGAACATTCCGGAGTCCTTAATAGAGGCTGCAAGAATGGATGGGGCCTCTGCATTTCAAATTGCTACCAAGATTAAGCTTCCGTTGATCAAAGAAGTGGTGAGTGTAACCATTGTATTGGCGATAATTGGGTCATTAAAGTATTTTGACTTAATCTATGTCATGACTTCTGGTGGACCGAATGGAGCTAGTGAAGTAATGGCTTCTTATATGTATAAGCTTGCATTTTCAAGCTACAACTTCGGTTATGGAAGTGCGATTGGTTTCTTACTGCTTATTATTACATTAATAGTAACCTTTATTGTTCGTAAGTTCACGGCTACAAAAGAGAGAATAGAATATTAAAAGGAGGTTGTATATGAGACGTGTTGGCTACTTTTTTCTGTATTTCAGTCTAATTGTTGTAGCATTGTTTCAAATCATCCCGCTAATATGGTTATTTATTTTCTCATTAAAAGATAATCGAGAAATATTTGCGGGCTCGCCATTTGCGTTGCCATCAGAGTTTAGATGGGAAAACTATCTAAAAGTTTGGGATGGCGGTATTGGAGTTTATTTTTTTAACAGTGTGTGGATCACAGCACTTTCTATCGTATTAACTGTACTTTTCGCAAGTATGGCTACTTTTGCAATTACTCGGATGAGATGGAAGCTAAGTGGAGCAGTACTCAGTTTATTCATCATTGGTTTAATGATTCCCATTCATTCGGCGTTGATTCCACTCTATAGCATGTTTTTAAGCGTGAATTTAATAGATAACCCACTCGGAGTTGTTATTACATATACAGCCTATAACTTACCAATAACGATGATGATTTTACTTGGATTCTATTATACTTTGCCAAAAGAAATAGAGGAGGCAGCCATAATAGATGGTTGCTCCGTTAATCGAATGTTTTTCCAAGTGATTCTCCCGATGACAACGCCAGTAATGGCTACAACGGTAGTAATAAATATGATTTATAACTGGAATGAGTTTGTTTTCGTGAATACATTTATTAGCTCAGACAAATATAAAACATTAACAGTCGGAATCCAAAACTTTATCGGTCAATATATGACAGACTGGGGAGCGATAGGGGCTACCCTTATTATAAGCGTATTGCCAATCATCATAGCTTTTATCTTCTTTAGCAATAAAGTAGTCGAAGGGATTTCTGCAAGCGCAGTAAAAGGTTAAGTAATGCCTTTACTTAGGAGTAGCTATTACTGAGAAGATCCCAATGTTTCCTTCTTTTCATGCACTTTTTGAAAGGCATGCAGGCTAAATCGCATAGATATAAAAGCGTATACGCTCCCACCAAATATAAATCCGATAGCTGGAAGAATACTAATTAAGTAGATGAAAGGTATTAAGCAAAGAAAGATTAATAGAGTCGTCAACGGATTGATGAGCATGATAAAAAAAGCATTCTTAATTACCTGTCCTAACTTTGTGTCAAAGTGTACAAAGGATGGGAAAAGATAAAATAGAAACTTAACAAACAATAGCATAAATGCAAATAGTGGTAGGTAAGTCCAGTGTAACAGGTTGCTTTCGGAAGACTGTATGTAAAAAATGTCTAAAGCAATAAAGACTATAAGGACGGCAACAAATACTCCTAACCTATTACTTTTTAAAAATTCATCTCGATAATGTTTCCAAAATGTACGAAATACGGATATATCAGTGTCACCTTTTAACCATGCCCTTACTACAGCGAACATGGAAATAGTAGAGGGGAACAGTCCTAAAAAGACACCACCCAGAAGTGTGAAAAGTATCCATAGCAAGTTTAAATAAGCAAATTTAGTGATCCATTCAGCTAGGTTATAAATAAAGCTACTGGTTGCATTCATAGGAATCCACCTTTATCAATTTTATATTTTTGTAAAATTCGATATTTATTTATAGCATACACTCTATTTTTGAAGAATGGCACTATTTTTAAAACTTTGTTCAGATAATTAACAAACTAAAAAGTGAGAGTAAAAATCAGGAGGTATAAATAATGGTCTATTTCCAAAATGTACAGAAAGTTACGTTTGAAGGTGCTGCATCACAAAACCCTTATGCATTTAAGTTTTATAATCCACAAGAGAAAATTGGCGACAAAACAATGGAAGAGATTTTAAGATACGCGGTGTCTTACTGGCATACGTTTACGATGGACGGGTCAGACCCTTTTGGCGCAGGTAGCATGAACCGTCCTTGGGACAAACTAAGTGGATTGGACTTAGCAAAGGCACGGGTAGAAGCATCTTTCGAGTTCTACGAGAAGATGGATGTGCCGTTTTTCTGTTTCCATGATGTTGATATTGCTCCAGAGGGAAGTAACTTAAGAGAAAGTAATCAAAATTTAGACGTGATTGTCAGCATGATCAAGGACTATATGAAAACTAGTAAAGCAAAGCTACTTTGGAATACGGCAAATAACTTCACACATCCTCGCTTCGTTCATGGAGCAGCTACATCGAGTAATGCAGATGTGTTTGCTTACTCCGCTGCTAAGGTGAAAAAAGGATTAGAAATTGGTAAGGAGCTTGGGGCACAAAATTACGTGTTCTGGGGAGGCCGCGAGGGTTACGATACTTTATTGAATACAAATATGAAGTTAGAATTGGATAATCTAGCTCGCTTTTATCATATGGCTGTTGACTACGCCAAGGAAATTGGCTTTGAGGCACAATTTCTAATAGAGCCAAAGCCAAAGGAGCCATCCACTCACCAATATGATTATGATGTAGCGACTGCCCATGCGTTTTTACAAAGCTACGGCTTGGAAAAATCATTTAAATTTAATATTGAAGCGAACCATGCCACACTTGCTGGTCATACTTTTGAGCATGAGCTTCATTATGCACGGATTAATAATATGCTCGGTTCTGTTGATGCCAACCAAGGTAATCCACTTCTTGGCTGGGATACAGATGAATTCCCGACAGACCTATGGACTACAACCCTTGCGATGTATGAGATTTTACAAAATGGTGGTCTGGGTAAGGGCGGTTTAAACTTTGATGCAAAAGTAAGAAGAGCATCATTTGAACCGGAGGACTTGTTCCATGCACATATCGCTGGGATGGATGCCTTTGCTGTAGGATTACGAGTGGCTCAAAATCTAATAGATGATAGAGTACTAGAAAATGTAGTGAAAGATCGCTATAAAACGTATCAAGACGGTATTGGCTTAGAAATAGTGGAAGGGAAAACTAACTTTCATAAGCTCGAAGAATATGCTTTAGGACTACAAGAAATTAAACAGACTTCCGGTCGCTTAGAGCAGATTAAAGCCACGATCAATCAGTATTTGTTACAGGCGTATAAATAATAACCCTGCAAATGGTAGGAGGGCTGAGACTATGAAATATGTTATTGGAATAGATTTAGGAACAAGTGCGGTTAAAATACTACTCGTCGATAAGAATGGGTTAGTTGTTCAAAGTGTATCTAAATCGTATCCGTTAATACAAGAGAAAACGGGTTATAGCGAACAAAACCCTCAGCACTGGGTGGATCAGACACTGCTCGGATTAGAGGAGCTGTTGAAGAGCTTCTCCGGTGATGTCGATGACATAGAAGGAATCAGTTTTTCCGGTCAGATGCACGGGCTCGTTCTGTTAGATGAGGTTAACGAAGTATTGCGTCCTGCAATTCTATGGAATGATACTCGTACTACAGCACAATGTGAACAAATCTATGATTTGGTTGGCAAGGAAAAGTTGCTTGAAATAACTAAAAACCCTGCATTAGAAGGCTTTACTCTTCCTAAAATATTATGGATTAAAGCTCATGAGCCAACCATCTATAAGAAAGCGAAGACGTTTTTGCTTCCGAAGGACTACCTAAGATATAAACTAACTGGTCAACTTCACATGGATTACTCAGATGCTGCGGGAACACTTCTCTTGGATGTAAGTAAGAAGGAATGGAGCTTGGAGATATGTGCCTTACTAGACTTAGATCCTAGCATGTGTCCGCCACTTGTGGAGTCATATCAGGAAGTTGGTACGGTATCCTTTGAGATAGCGAAGGCTACTGGTCTTTCCAACACTACTCGTGTTTTCGCAGGAGGAGCTGATAATGCCTGTGGAGCAATTGGTTCAGGGATATTAAAGGACGGTGAGACCCTTTGCAGTATAGGCACGTCTGGTGTTGTTTTATCCTACGAAGCCACACCGAACAAGGATTTTGCAGGAAAGGTTCATTACTTTAATCACGGTGCACCAGATGCCTTTTATACAATGGGTGTAACTCTTTCAGCTGGCCATAGCTTGAGTTGGTTTAAAGAGGTTTTTGCGAAGGAAGAAACGTTCGAAGAATTATTGTCTGAGGTAGGCTCTGTTCCAGTTGGTTCTAATGGATTGTTATTTACCCCATACTTAGTTGGAGAAAGAACTCCTTATGCCGATGCAACTGTTCGTGCTAGTTTCATTGGGATGGACAGTTCACATGAACGTAAGGATTTTACCCGTGCTGTACTAGAGGGAATAACATTTTCGTTGCACGAATCCATTGAAATATTTCGCCGAAATGGGAAGTCGATAGATACTGTGGTGTCCATTGGTGGCGGTGCTCAAAATGATGAGTGGCTTCAAATCCAAGCAGACATTTTTGATGCTAAGATTGTTCGGTTAACTAGTGAACAGGGTCCTGGAATGGGAGCTGCTATGTTGGCTGCTTATGGATGTGGATGGTTTAATTCGTTAAACGATTGTGCAGATAAGTTTTTGAAGGAGGATAAAGAGTTTACTCCTAATAAAGAAAATGTGGAAAAATATAAGAAATTATTTGCTATTTATCAAAAGGTTTATGTTCAAACGAAGGATCTGAATAGAGAGCTATTAGAGTTTCGTCATTAAAGGATGTCATATCCCGAGTCTCAACTATCTAGTTGGGGCTCTTATAAATTATTGTGTGAAAGGGGATAAGGAATTGCTAGTCAAAGAGAGAAAGTATGGAGTTAAAGATGACAAGCAAGTTACGTTATTTACAGTAAAAAATAAAAATGGTTTTGAAGTGTCTTGTATGAATTATGGGTGTGTGATTACTGAAGTATTAGCGGCCGACAGAAGAGGCCAGTATGAAAATGTAGTATTAGGGTACGATTCCTTAGAAGAATACGGTCAGAATAGCATATACTTAGGAGCTGTTGTCGGTCGAGCTGCTGGCCGTATTAAAGAAGGAGCCTTTCGCTTAGGGGAGAATGTCTATCATGTTACAACGAATGAAAAAAGCAATCACTTACATGGAGGACACAAAGGGTTCAGTCATGTATTATGGGATGCTACTGTGTTGGAAGGCGCAGAGGAAACAACAATTGAGTTTACTCACTTAAGCAAGGATGGGGAAGAAGGTTACCCAGGGAATTTGAGCATGAAGGTAGCCTATACAATTTCTAATAATAGAGACGAGATATCTATTAGTTATAGCGGTATTTCTGACAAGGATACTTTAGTAAATGTAACAAATCATTCCTACTTTAACCTTAGTGGTAATCTGAGAAGAGATATATTAAACCATGAATTAACTTTGGATAGTCCTACATACTTGGAGCTAAATAAAGAGTTTCTACCAACGGGAAAGTTAGTACCTGTAGATGGCTCTGTATTTGATTTTCGGGAGAGCCGTAAAATTGCGGATGGGGTACATTCCGGACACCCTCAAAATGTACTTGTTGGTTATGGATATGATCACCCCTTTTTATTGGATGAAAATAAAAATAACAGAATCGTTTTAATGGAAGAGAAAAGTGGTCGAAAGCTAACAGTGGAGACAACGGAATCGTCCGTCATCGTCTATACAGGAAATAATTTAAACAGCACGGAAAATATGAGAGGAAAGAGGTTAAGAAATCATTTAGGTGTATGCTTAGAAACACAAGGTCCCCCAGACTCAATCCATCACCCTCATTTGCGTTCTGTAATTCTACAAGCAGGGAAAACGTACACATCTAAAACTGTTTATTCCTTTGGGGTTATTTAGCAGACTAAAATAAAAATAATACATCTTCAATGGGATTGCTGCATTGAAGATGTATATAAAATTTAGATATCTATAATATCATCGTATCCGACCATTTTATCCATATGACTGGCAATCATAGCTATAATAGTACTTGCCTCATCCTTAGTAAATGTAAAAGTACTCTCGTCCACTAGCTCTTGTTCAGTATCAGTCCAGCTGCGGTTTCTTCTGCGAAGAACACCATCACCATTGGCACTGTCTATTCCGAATTGATATGTTACTTCCATTTTATCATCTATTAAAAATGCAGTGATTTCAGGAGTTTCCCATTCTACATCAATTTCCTCTAGCATAATTTCGTCGTCATCATCGTCATCGTCATCATCGTCATCATCGATAACGTAATCGTCAAGTTCATCTTCCTCATCCATGTAGATCCATTCAATATCACTATCGTCTTCCAGAAACTCGTGGAAGCTTTCATGAACTGCTTCTATTATATCCGTAATATCATCTAACATTATTCTGGTTGGCTGGTTCAACTGAACGTCAAAGCTTTCCACATAAAATTCTTCATTGTAAGGGTCAAAAAGTATAGTGCAAAAATAGTCTCGTTCTTCCTCATCCGTACTAGTAACAAAAAATTCGATTCTAGGATGCTTAGAGGCACGATTAATATTCATATGGCCGACTTGGTCATATTGCTCGCAGATCGAATTCAAATGATCCTGTAGTTCCTCTGTTACTCTGTCAAACCATTCTGTAGTCATAGTCATTACCGCCTCTCATCATTTTCTTCTACTATCTTATCCCAATCTGGTCTTTTTATTCCTAAGATGAATAGAGAATAAAAATGCGCAAAAAAAGACCTATTGATCTTTGCATCAATAGGTCTTTTTCATATGAAGCGGGTGAAGAGAATCGAACTCTCATCATCAGCTTGGAAGGCTGAGGTTTTACCACTAAACTACACCCGCATATTAATATAAATGGTGGCTCAGGACGGAATCGAACCGCCGACACAAGGATTTTCAGTCCTTTGCTCTACCGACTGAGCTACTGAGCCTAAATCTCATTAAGTAAATCAAGCTTAGTGTCTCATAGTCAGTTAAGTATAACACAAAATATGTTTGTTATATCACTTAGTTGCATAGGAACTGCTTGCTTACAAAAAAATGGCGGTCCCGACCGGGATCGAACCGGCGATCTCCTGCGTGACAGGCAGGCATGTTAACCGCTACACCACGGGACCATTTGGTTGCGGGGACAGG
The DNA here is from genome assembly GCF_023713305.1 of Psychrobacillus sp. MER TA 171. NCBI lineage: Bacteria > Bacillati > Bacillota > Bacilli > Caryophanales > Bacillaceae > Psychrobacillus > Psychrobacillus sp. MER TA 171. Next base: position 39,531 of record NZ_JAMAWN010000019.1, read on the forward strand.
ATTTGAACCTGTGACCTTCGGGTTATGAGCCCGACGAGCTACCGAACTGCTCCACCCCGCGACAATAATATATAAACTAGTTTACTATATTTTATATTTACAAACAATCTAAATATAAAATGGAGGAGGAAGAGGGATTCGAACCCCCGCGCGGTATGACCCGCCTGTCGGTTTTCAAGACCGATCCCTTCAGCCGAACTTGGGTATTCCTCCGTAAAATGTTACTTCTAAAGCAACAAGACAAGATATAATATACCATGTCTAAAAAAAATATGCAACCTCTTTTTTCTGATAGAAGACATTTTAACCTATCTTTGGTTGTGTTCCTCTATGAAACATTCTTCTACAACAAGCAAATTAGAAAGTCAGGTAGCAATCTTTACGAAAAGTCATTTTAACGTTCCATTAATATCGAGAAAACGATTAAATCTAATAATCGGTCGGTTTTCGACGGAAATCGGTCGGTCAGCACAAATAATCGGACGGTTCTGGTCAATAATCGGTCGGTCGGCACAAATATGCGGTCGGTTTCAGACAATAATCGGACGGTCCCACTACACATTTATGAGGAATTACGAAGACTTGTATACTTTAAAGGTTCATTGGAAAATTCTTTTTATAGTAATATTCTTCAAAAAAATCATACACACCTCACATTTGGGCAATCTAAGAAAAATGATTTGCTGTGAGGTGTTTTTTTATGTTGATTGAAAGATCGTCTTCCTGGAAGGAAGGCTTTACAAAAAGATTAGAAAATGAAGAGCCATGGGATAATTGGAATCTTTATAATATGAGTTATGACATAGTAAAAAATAATTTGATTACAGAGTTTACGGGACTTCAGTCTCCAAAGTATTTACCAAATCTTCAAGCATTAAACCACCAATTAGAGGTTGCTCGGACAGTGATCGAGCGGATGAATGGAAAGGCAATCTTAGCAGACGAGGTAGGTCTTGGTAAAACGATAGAAGCAGGCTTGATATTAAAAGAGTATATGGTGCGAGGACTAGTAAAAAAAGCTTTGATACTTGCCCCTGCTTCCTTGATTAATCAATGGGTGGAGGAGATGAATTTTAAATTTCATATACCTGCCATTCCATACAAAAAGAGTTACTCCCTTGACCACAATGACATTGTCATCATGAGCATGGATACAGCTAAAAAAAGTCCGCATAAAGAGCTTATATATGCTCAAAATTATGACATGATCATCATTGATGAGGCACATAAGCTGAAAAACCATAAAACGAAAATATATGAATTCGTCCAGGGGTTGAAAAAGAAATTCTGCTTGTTGTTAACAGCTACGCCTGTTCAAAATGATGTATTTGAATTATTTTATCTTGTTTCTTTATTGAAGCCAGGTCATTTGGGTAATTACGAGACATTTCAGGAGTCGTTTTCTGCAAGTAAGCATAGCTTAGAGCATGATGAGTATTTAAGAGAGCTCGTCAATCAGGTAATGGTTAGAAATAGAAGGCAGGATACTGGGATTGAGTGGACAACTCGTCAGGTGAAAATCATACCAATTGAATTTACGAAAGAGGAAAAGGAAGTCTATGAAATGATTTCTGATTTAAAAAATGTTTCCTCCGTCTTCTCTGGTGCTTTTTCTATGATTACACTTCAAAAAGAAATGTGTAGCAGCAAGGAAGCAACTTGTTTGACGCTTAACAACATGGTTGAAAAGTGTACGAATCAAGAAGAAATTACTTATGTACAAAGCTTGATGGAAAAGCTCATGTCTTTAGAGGTAAACTCGAAGGCGGAGAAGGCTTACGAGATTATTGCAGAGGCAGATGACAAGGTTATTATTTTTACCGAATATCGTGCAAGCCAAATTTATCTGCAATGGTATTTAAGTACAAAAGGAATTACGAGCGTTTTATTCAACGGGAAGTTCAATAAAAACAAGCGTGATTGGATGAAGCACTTGTTCAAGGAGCAGGCACAGGTGTTAATAGCTACTGAATCGGGTGGAGAAGGGATTAACCTTCAGTTTTGTCACCATGTAATCAATTATGATCTTCCATGGAACCCAATGAAGCTGGAGCAACGAATAGGGCGTGTCCATAGGTTAGGACAGGAGCATGATGTCCATATTTATAATTTAGCTATTCAGGACACTATTGAGCAGCATATTCTAGATCTGCTTTACACGAAAATCGATGTATTTGAAAAAGTAGTCGGTGAACTGGACGATATATTAACGACCTATAAAAAAACAATATAGTACAAACAGGGTAGGGAAGGAGGGTATGCATGTACCCAAAACAAGTTCACGACTTTTTACTTCAATTTTTTAAAGAAAATAATTGTCCTATTCTAAGCGAAAATGACCATTACGTTGTTGTCCAATTAACAGAAGAGATGGATAAAAAGCTGATGAACCGTCCGTATTATTGGCAGTATGTAGAAGCAACTGGCACTGAACCAAGTCCGATGCAGCTCACCTTTATCACAGATAAAACAAAGCTAAAAGAAGACGTCAAGGGAGAGGTTATTCACTTTGGCTCCAACAGGCTTAGTCAAATGTTCAAGGCGGTGCAAGACCTTGGCTCCTTCGTCCATATGTACGAAAAAGTTAAAAGTGATACGCAAGTGATCTTTACTCCATGGCTTGGGGTCAACTACAAGGTGACCTATTATAGTGATCAAACGAAGGAAACGTTCTATTCTCTAGGGATAAACCTAATGACAGGAATTGTTCGAGAGGATTTCCACGAATCGATAAAAGAGATTAGCTTCGATGTGGCTATGCCTGATAATGTTTTTAACCTGCCTTATATTATAAAGCCTTTACGTGGCTTAGAGCGTCTGGATACTCTAATTGATGGAGTGATTGCTAATGACGATCATACTTGGGCTGAAGAAGCAAAGGAACGTTTACGGAGGAGTCTGGAAGTTCTGGAGTATTTCTATGACGGTGTGGAGGACAAGCCTGAATGCTATGAGATGGAAAAAAAGGCTCTTGAGGAACAGTATGCAGCTCGCGTGGGAATAGAAATTATTAATGGCGGTCTGTTTTATATGAAGTGAAAAATGGCTCTAGAGATTTAATCTCCGGAGCCATTTTTAAATATTAGTCGGCTACTTTAAACCAACCCTTCACTTGCATGATTTTATCCCATAATGGATTAGGGATATCTAACTCCTCTTTTTTGCTTACATAAACAGCTGGGAAGATGGAGTCATCCTCTCCTTTTTCCATTTTAGAAAACCACTCGGGGTCAGTTACTAATGCGCGCCCGATTGCAACAAGAGGTGTAACTTGTAATGCTTTTTCAACGTCTTCTCTAGATTCCAAAGTTCCAACACCAATCACAGGTACCTTGTCGCCTACCGCCTTCTGAATAAGTTCAATACGTGGTGTGGTATCAATTTCGTCTCTATTAGAAGATCCAAAGAAGTGCCCGAGAGACACGTGAAGATAATCAAGGTCTTTCTCAGCCAATACACGTAACAGCTCTAATGTATCATCCATTGTGAAGCCTGGATCCTGATATTCCTCTGGAGAAAAGCGATAGCCTATTATAAATGGCTCCTTTGTATACTGCTTAGCAGCGGTTTGAACCGCATCTACAATTGCCAACGGAAATGTCATACGCTTCTCTAGGTTCCCACCCCATTTGTCAGTTCTACGATTGGAATGTGGAGAGAAGAACTGGTGAATTAAGTAAGTGTTCGCCCCATGGATTTCTACTCCGTCGAAGCCTGCTTCAATGGCTCTACGGGTTGCTTCTTTAAACGAGGCAATGGTCTTTTCAATCTCTTCCTCTGTCATCTCTCGTGGTACTTCTGCATTGTCGCGAGGTGCTGCAACAGCACTTGCAGATACTGGTTGTTCACCGTTTAACACCCTCGAATTCGATTGGCGTCCAGCGTGGAAAATCTGAAGGATGGCTTTTGCTCCATTATCTTTAATAGCACTAGCCAGTTTCTTGAGGCTAGGTATTCTCTCATCCGATTCAGCACCTATTGAATACTCAAACCCAGCACCAAGTGGCTCTGCATAAGCGCAAGCGGTGATAACCGCACCAATCCCACTTTTAGCACGACGAGCATAATATATTAGTTCATCTTCTGAGACATCTCCATTTTTCTCTGAAGAATAAGTAGTCATGGGAGCCATTAAAATTCGATTTTTTAATGTAACCCCTGATGGTAAAGTGTATGCATCGAACATAGAAGTGTTTTCCATTAAATAACATCTCCCTTATATTAAGTCACCTATATATATACCCTAAAGGAATGCTTTTCAAAATCAAAATAATTGGCTTGAAATCTCTCCAAAGGAAGGTTTTTACTTGTTAATTGTAGAAGGTTATCTATAACGCGTTAGAGGGAGGGAGCCTATGTGATTCAGGCTGTGTTATTTGATTTGTATGAGACACTGATCACGGAATGGGAAATGGGAAAAAGGAAAGCAAGCTATTCTGTAGAACCACTTGGTTTGGAGGAGTCAATTTATAAAAGGGGATGGCATGCGAGAGTTAATGACAGAATGGATGGAACTTATCCTGATCACCCAAGCGTTTTGAGAGAGATATTGAAGGAGGCAGGTTTACCTATTGATGAACAGGCCATCCAACTAATACATAATGACAGGGCATTCGTTAAGTCGGTAGCCTTTAAGCATATTGATGAAACTATTATAGGCATGCTAGAAAATCTGAAAGCCATGAATATAAAAATTGGTCTCATAAGTAACTGTACATCAGAGGAGATAGAAGGTTGGTTTAATTGTGTGTTGCCCTCTTATTTTGACGACGTGGTGTTCTCTTATCAAGTCAAAGAGCGTAAGCCGAATCAAGCAATTTATCTAACTGCCTGTAACAACTTGAATGTGAATCCTAAGCAATGTTTATTTATTGGAGATGGCGGCTCCGAGGAGCTAAAGGGAGCAAGCGAGGTAGGAATGAGCCCATACCAGGCGACATGGTTTTTACCCTCAGGTGTTCCTAATGAAATTTCAGAATTTCCAAAGTTAAGAAAGCCTATGGAGGTAATAGATGTTGTACGAAAAGAGGAGGAGAGCTATGGAAGTCAAAAAAGATAAGTGGGATGCTAGTCACAGGTCTTGGCCATTACCTAAACTGCCATGGACTATGACTCAGACGTGGAATGATCTATTATTTGCACATTACCCTATCGATATAAAAGTGTTAAGAGAAATTGTACCAAAGGCACTTCCTTTGGATACGTATAATGGAAAAGGATGGATTGGTATCGTCCCCTTCCATATGACAAATATTAGGCTGCGTGGGACGCCGAGAGTGCCTGGTACAGACAGTTTTGCAGAATTGAATGTTCGAACGTATGTCACAATCAATGGGAAACCAGGGGTATTCTTCTTTAGTCTGGATGCGGAAAATTTATTGGCGGTAAAGGTAGCTCAAACTGTATACCGTTTACCATACATGCACGCCGATATGAATGTATCAAAAAGTGATTCATTTATAGAATATAAAAGTAAGCGTCGACAAGGAGTGGATGCCAGATTTGAGTGTAGATACCGTCCTACATCAGAGATATTCTATGCAGAGAAAGGAAGCTTTGAAGAATGGCTCACAGAGCGCTACTGCTTATATACATTAAGTAAAAAAGGGGATCCGCTTCGTTGTGATATTCTCCATCCCCAATGGCCGTTGCAACAAGCAGAGGCAGAGTTTCAGGTAAATACTATGCTGTCCGAGCAGGGGATACAAGTAGAGGATAATCTACCAATCTTGCACTTTTCCAAAAGTATAGAAGTTCGGATGTGGCCGTTAGTGTCCGCGATGAATGACTGAAAGAAAATAGGAGGTAATAAAATGAATAAATATCCGCTTCAGTTAAACGAGAGGATATCTTTAATAGACATTTTTGATATGGGATTAATTGGAAGAACAGGTGCATATGTAATTCAGGAGGATGAATTGACTATAGTAGAGACTGGACCAAGCCCCTCTGTAAAACATGTGAAAGAAGGCTTACAAAAACTTGGCTTCTCTTTAGCAGATGTTAAATACATTATTTTGACCCATATCCATTTAGACCATGCCGGTGGAGCAGGCCTGCTTCTCCAGCAATGCCCTAATGCAACAGTAGTGGTACATCCTAAGGGTGCTAGACATCTAGCAAATCCAGAGCGTCTTATAGCAGGTGCAAGAGCTGTATACGGCTCAAATTTTGATGACTTGTTTGATCCTATCGTAGCAATACCAGAGGAAAGACTCTTAACAAAGGCTGATGGAGAAACATTAAAAATTGGAGCAGCTTGTACTTTGACCTTCTTAGATACACCTGGTCATGCCAATCATCATTTTGGTATTTACGATCCAATTAGTAACGGGATGTTTGCTGGAGATACGGTGGGGGTCCGCTACGAGCAGCTGGCCAAAGATGGTGTAGATTTAGTGCTGCCTTCCACCTCCCCTAACCAATTTGATCCAAAGGCAATGCAAAAAGCTATAGAGCGATTCCAACTGATGGATTTAAGTTACATTTACTATGGTCACTTTGGAATGACTGATAATGCCGCTGCAGCTTTAGCACAGGTTTCAGAATGGCTTCCGCTTTTCGTTGAAACGGCTAAAGACGTCCAACGAGAACAAAAAGACCATAACGAGCTAGCCAACAGACTCGAGGCATTAGTTAAGGATCATTTAAGAGGGCAAGAGATTCCAGATGACCATGAAGTTTATCCATATATCCATGGAGATTTAGGGGTTTGTGCTATGGGGTTGATGGATTATTTAGGTAAGTAATATCAAAAAAATTATATGATTGAGCTTGAAATATGGAAAGAACAATGTAAAAGAGATATACAGAGATAGATGACTATTTAGGGGAGATTATATGTTTAGCATATTTAAGACTAAATGTTCGATGTGTCATAGAAAAGCAGGTCCTTATCGTTTGTTTCAAAGTCCAGAGGGAAAGAGGATGAAGCTTTGTTATGGCTGTTCAGAATATGCTGCAAGACGTGCATATAAAAAGTTGTCATGAATTCTATGAGGTTAGCAAGAGTGGAGGATTTTATTGAAGAAGAAAAAAATAATTTACATTGCTTTGGGGTCTCTCCTTTCAGTTTTGCTATTTGTATGGGGATCTCTCTATCTATATGAACGATTATTTGAGGGAGAGTATTATCATCATAAAGATGGGGTAACAATTGAGGTGACAAATTCAAGTGACCAAACAGTAAAGAATTTAACTTATTATTTTACAGTAGTGCCACAGGATTTGGGTAGAATTTCAAGTCTAGCTCCAGGAGAAAGTGAAATTTTATACACTCCGCGAATCAAAGAAACGGGAAATGACCGAAGTTTATACTTTGAATATCCTTTAAATAATTCCTCGTTAGTAGAAGAGTCTTTGCTTTACTTAGGCTCCTTCAACCCTAAAAAGGTAGTAATTGAATTAGAAATAACAGACGTAGACGAGAAGGGTAGCATGTCATATTATGTAAAGGGTTACGAGGATCTGTTTGGTCCATTTTGATGCTCTTAAGCGTCTATCGATAGGAGTTTTGATTAAAAAATAACGCTATTTAAACTTTACGCTGGGTAAGGTTTAAATAGCGTTATATTTTCAAGTGGATTTTGGTCCTTCTATACGTAGATTTCCTTCTAGTGAAGGTATTTCTTCAACATAATTATGAGTTGGAAATATAAAGGTCCAAGGCATACTTGTTTCAGGAGGAAGTGTAAGCGCTGGTACCGTAAATACATGTTCAGCCACTAGCTCATTCTCCATCGTATAGACTAATCTAGTGTTGTTAAAGGCTAGCTCCTGGCTGGTGAAATTATGGATCAGGACAGTGGCGAGAAATTCTTTTTTATGATTAATTGCAACTCGGATAGGAGAGAAAAGAATATCTTTGTTTACATGGTTTTTGGTTGTTCGAAAAATATGTTCAATTTGTTCTCTATCCTTGGCTGCCACTGCTTTATTCCAAGATGGTTCAAATTTTAGCTGCTGCATGTTATAAACCCCCTCTTGTGTAATTTTAACATAAGAGACAGGCTCATTATGGAAATGGACTACTGTTCAATCTGCCAAGTATTGTCTATTATTTAAGTTAATAGATATTAAGTGCGAGGGGAAGGGGATAAGTAGAATGCCTTTAGAAATTGTTCGAAATGATATTACGAAAATGCAGGTAGATGCTATTGTAAATGCCGCTAACCGAGATCTTCAAAGGGGAGGCGGTGTGTGTGGAGCAATCTTTCAAGGTGCGGGATCCAGTGAGCTACAAGAGGCGTGTAATAGGATTGGCAATTGTCCCACAGGTGAAGCTGTCATAACGGACGCGTATCAACTAAGTGCAAAATATATTATTCATACAGTAGGACCAGTATGGAGAGGTGGGTCTCATAAAGAAGATGAGCAGCTGAAGGATTGCTATAAAAACTCGTTAAATATGGCGTTATCTCATGGCTGTGAGTCAGTAGCGTTTCCATTAATCTCCTCTGGTATTTATGGATATCCAAAGGAGCAAGCTCTACAGGTAGCTATTTCTACAATAAGCTCGTTCCTCTTGAATCATGAAATGCTTGTTTATATTGTTGTGTATGATAAAAAAGCCTTTAAACTGAGTGAAAAACTGTTCAGGTCTATTGAGGAATTTATTGACGAGCACTATGTCGAGGAAATGGACATAAGCTTCGGCAGAAATAGAAGAGAAGCTTATGAGTTAGAGGAATCGATGGTGCTGCAATCTAGTCAGGATTTACGGGAAATGATAGAGCATATGGATGAATCATTCTCCGAAAGGCTTCTACGTCTTATAGATGAAAAGGGAATGACCGATGTTTCTGTCTACAAAAATGCAAACATTGACCGACGCCTGTTTTCGAAAATAAGAAATAACAAGGACTATACTCCATTAAAGAAAACAGTAGTCGCCTTCGCTATTGGTCTACAGTTAAATGTACAGGAAACAAACGAGTTACTAGAAAAGGCAGGTTATACCCTGTCTAGAAGCCATAAATTTGATGTTATTATTGAATACTTTATTCAACAACACAACTATAATATATTTGAAATCAATGAAGCTTTGTTTAGTTTTGACCAACCCTTATTAGGTGCATAAACAAGAAAAGCGTAAGCGCCTATCCCTGTCCCGACAGGCAAATGGGCAAATACGAGGAGGCAGGTCCTCAGCCACCACAGTATTTTCCCATTTGACCCCGAGGGGCAAGGCGCTGAAGCTAGACAGATAGAAAAGCGTAAGCGCCTATCCCTGCCCCGACAGGCATGCCACCGGAGCTAGTCATCAATTTATCGACAGGTTCAGTACTTTATAATTCCTAAACAACAAGAAAGGGACGACCCTGACTGATGTCTGGATCGTCCCCATTTTATTATTTCTTTTGAACAGTAATTGTCCATGCAGCATCACTTAGCTGCTCGTAGTTAGTAATTGTGTGACCTTCTTCTGCTGCCCAGCGAGGGATGCTTTCAGTTGCTTGCGTACAGTCAAATTCAATTACAAGCTCGTCACCTGAGCTCATTTCTGCGATAGCCTCTTTTGCTTCTACTAAAGGGAAGGGACAAACCATACCCATAACTTCTAATACTTGTTTCATTTCAAAATCTCTCCTTTTTTATGCGGTTTTTACACTTGCTTTCATCGCTTTGTTTTTTTGACGACCACGAACAAAAACAAAGTATACAGCCGTCCAAGTACCTAAAATCATAAATGCTAGAGCAATCCAGCCCTGCCAAGTCATCATGGCAGTCATTACTAAACCATTCCCAATTGAGCATCCGCCTGCTAAACTAGCACCGAAGCCCATTAAATTACCACCAACAAAGCTATTAATACCAGTTTTAACATCTGGCATTCTGAAACGGAACTCGCGGCTAGCTTTTGCTGCAATAAATGATCCAATGAAAATACCAAGGACTAAAAATACACCCCAATTGATAAATGCTGTGTCTCCAGTTGTTAAGTATTGAAGGATATTAGCTGATGGAGTGGTAATCCCTAGACCACCAATACGTCCTGTAGCAACGCTTAATGGCCAAGCTAATACTGCAATAGCCCCAATTAAAACTGCAGTTACAAATGGGTGCCAGCGTTTTTCAAACAAAATATGTGCCAATCCAGTTCTTTTTGGCTTTAAAGATGGGATAAAAACTTTTGGTTTTGTAACTTCTTTATAAACGATCCATCCTACTACTGCTACTAGAATACCTATTAAAATCCATACGTTAATTCCAAGTGTTTCTGGAATGGAGTTAGATGGTAGCTGAGAAGAACTTATTTTATTGTTTAAAGGTACTAAAACCCCAGTTTTCATAATAGCAGCCATTAGCATATATCCTGCTAAGGCAATCCAGCTCCCGATTAAACCTTCACCAGCACGGTACCACGTCCCTGTCGCACAACCACCTGCTAACACAATACCAATACCAAAAATGAATGATCCTATAATTATTGCAACTAATGGTAGAGTACCGGCATTAAATTCAAACACGCCTAACTCTATTAATGTATACACACCGACACTTTGTACGGCAATTGCTATTAATAACGCATAAAACATGCGATTGTCTTTTGTTAAGTACATATCACGGAAACCGCCAGTCAAGCAAAATCTGCCTCGTTGCATGACGAATCCTAATAACGCCCCACAAAATAAACCTGTAATGAGCATTTGTATCACGTTTATCCCGCCTTCTCTTTAATTCTTACTAAACTGATAGGATTATATTACATTGGAAAAGTAAGTATGACAATAATTTTGCTTAAAAAAATAATCGCCAATATGTGGAATAGATAATTGTCGCTTTTCAAGCGACCTTTTACATTGTCTCAATTGATATTATTCATTTGTAAACAAAAAACAAATGGGGGTTAACCTAATGAAGAAGAATGTAACGGAGTTAGTATTTATCTTGGATAAGAGCGGTTCAATGGCTGGATTAGAGGCAGATACGATAGGAGGATTTAATGCGATGCTTGATAAACAGAAAAAGGAGGAGGGAGAGGCTATAGTTACAACGGTGTTATTTAGTGATAACTATGAATTATTACATGACCGGATAAATGTTAAAGGGGTATCACCTATTACTGAAAGGGACTATCAGGTAGGGGGAATGACCGCATTACTGGATGCAATAGGATCTACCATACACAAAATAGGAAACATACAAAAGAGAACAAGCTCTGAGGAACGAGCTAGTAGAGTCTTGTTTGTTATTACGACGGATGGGATGGAAAACTCTAGCTGTGAGTATAATTACGAAAAAATTAGATCGATGATTTCTCGTCAGAAGGAGTCGTATGGTTGGGAATTTATATTTTTAGGAGCCAATATAGACGCCATTACTACTGCAGCCAACTTTGGGATTTCGGAGGAATTTGCCGTCAAATACCATGCAGATAAAGAAGGGACACGTTTAAACTATGAATCGGTTAGTAACGTGGTTTCGTCTTACCGTAAAGGGTCCAAAATAGACCGCTCTTGGAAGAAGAGGATAGAAAAGGACTTTATTAGCCGTAAGCACTAGGGAGAATAAACATATAATAAGGTCAGTCAAAATTGACTGGCCTTTTTTCATGCAAGCTTTACCTAAAATAGAAAGGAGTTTAAAGTACGGTGATTGGTATTGTTTTTTATGCATATGCAGCCCCACAGTCAAGAGACGATCTCCCCGAATTTTTCACCCACCTCAGTGATGGAAATGAAGTAAAACCAATGGTAGTGGAGGACTTTATGAAAAGATACAGGGAATTTGGCTCCAATGACCCATTAGGCGCTCATACCGCACGAATAGTCATAGGATTAGAGAAGCTTTTAAAACCTAAGATAAAAAATGTAAAAGTGTATAACGCTTACAAACATACAACCCCCTTTTTAGAGGATACACTTAAGAAAATGCTAGAGGATGGAATGGAAACATTTGTTACATTTTCTGTTAATCCTATATTTTCTCCGACAGGAGCTGGTGTATATCAAAAAGAGGTAGAAAATTTTCTAGCTAAATCAGGACAAAAACATGAGCTCATTCATATAAAAAACTGGAATACACATCCTTCCATCATCTCTGTGTATGGTGATCGCTTGAAGCGAGCGTTTAAGTGGCTACCAGCTCATGTAAGGGAGGATGCTTTTGTGCTATTTACTGTGCATAGCCAGCCGCTTAACCCAGCGGGTAATAATGAATATATTGAGCTATATCAAGCGATGGCTCAAGCAGTTGCTATAGAAGCAGGAGTAAAAAATTGGATGATGACTTACCGTAGTGCGAGTAGCAAGAATGGATGGCTTAGTCCAGATGTGAAGGACGCAATGAGGTCTTTATGTGTAGAAGGTTCTCGAGGCTTTGTGACATGTGAGCTATTATCAATTGTGGCAGATATGGAGTCATTCTTTGAGATAGGTAGAGATGCGCAAGCGTTAGCAATGAACTAAAGGTAGAGTTTGTTCGTACTGAATTTCCAGGAGATTCATTTGACACGGTTAGTGCCTTAGCTGAAATAGTGGAAGAGCAGCTGATGGATAAGCTGAAGAAATAATAGATTAAACTCAAAAAGAACTTCAATCAGCATTTGAAGTTCTTTTTGTATGCTTATCTATTCATATAAGGTGCTATCTAAATCTCCGTCTTCTTGATAAATAGAAAGAATTCCATTGTGGTCATTGACATATGGCTTTGCCTTTTCTAATAAAGCGGCCTTGGTATCTTCAGTGAAAATAGCTCGTTGTCCATCCTCTTTAAGTAGTACCCAGTCGTTTTCCCGAGCCTTTACTTCATACCTCGGTCGATTACTGCTATCCCCGTTAACAGCTTCTCGGGCTTGTGCAGTAGCAATTGCAATTGCCCTACCTTCATCAGTATCGTCTCTTAATAATGCATTCGCAATTTCAATTGCCTTTTCTCGAACATCCGGCTCAAGATTTTTCATTGAAGCTGGATAATCATTTTTACTCCACGGCATATCTATCGCCTCCTTGGCTAAGAAATTCCCCGAAACAAATCAAAATAAACATCCCGTACTGAAATAGTAAATTATTTTCAAGGAAAATCTTATTATTCTTTTCGTGAAGATACTCATTCGAGTATAATTATTTATATACTTTCCAATATTTGGAGTGATTTGAGTGGAGTTATTAATTATTAGACATGGAGAATCGGAAGCTGATCTGCTAGGTGTGCATGAAGGTAGAGCGAACTTTCCTTTAACTGAGTTAGGTATTGAACAAGCTAGTAAGATGGCTATATACGTAAAGAGTCATTTTCCACCAAACGTTATATTGTGTAGTCCTCTAAGTCGTGCAAAGAGTACTGCGACTATTCTACAAAGTAATATAGGCTGTGAGCTGTATGAGGAGTCTGACTTAATGGAGTTTAATAACGGAGTGCTCGCGGGTTTACCTCGAGGAGAAGCAGCTATAAAATACCCTCTACCTAAAGAAGGAAGACCAATTTATATACCAATTGAAGCTGGAGAATCCGAGTTAGCGTTTCGTTACAGAGCAGAATACATCCTTCGCAAAATAATAGAAGAATACAAGGATTATCAAAGAGTAGCAATTGTGTCACACGGCGGCTTGATCTCTAACCTTATTAAGGCGTTTCTACAATTGCCAGTTAACAGTGACTATATTTTCCCTACGGGAGACACGGGAATTCATTTACTAACCATTGAACAGGACAAGCGTATCATCAGGTTTTTAAATAGACTGGAGCATATAAATATCGAAGAAGAGGTGATTAAATGATTTTACATACATCCATTCAGGGGAGCGGTGAACCACTCTTATTTTTGCATACCGGCTTACAAACTGGAAATACAGACTTTCAATACCAGCAGAACTTTTTCAAAGATAGCTATAAAGTGTTTGCCCCAGATTTAAGGGGACATGGTCAGTCGCCTTCTGATGATATTGAAAACTTCTTTTTAGATTCCGCGAAGGATTTATTGGAAACCATCAATCATTATCAGCTGAAAAAGATTCATTTGGTTGGATGCTCACTGGGTGCAATTGTAGCTGTACAATTTGATAGACTTTTTCCGGAGCGAATTCAAACACTCACTATTTCAGGCATGATGCCAGTTAAACCGGACAACTGGCTGGATTTGCATATGCAGGATGTAAAAACTCAGGGACAGATTTTATGGAACAATGATTTTATAAACTATTTCAATGAACTACATTCTTCAGATTGGAGAAGGTTTATTTACTTGGGGAAAAAAGAGGACTGGTATCCTTTTGAAGATATGTTAGCTATGTATCACTTCGAGTTCCCGGTCCTATACATAGTTGGGGAAATAAATATGCATGAAACAGTAGGGGCAACCATTTATCCGGAAGAGAACAAACATATTCACGTTGCTGTTATCCCTTTTGCAGGGCATTTAGTACATGAAGATCAGCCTGCTATTTACACCGATATAGTAAAAACCTTTTTAGAGTGCTCCCACAGTTAAATTATTATTTTAAACAAGTTTTTTGGCCAGCAAGCATATGCTAACTATATATGCGATATGGAAGGGGATCTTATGTATTTAAACGCGTTACATCCTTGTCCTCTCATTCGGACGATCTCTGTTAATGGGGAAGGCTCAATTACTGTTCCACCGAATTATGCGTTGTTACAAATCGAAGTTACTACGGAAGGCAGCGAGGTTGAGGAAGCCCAGCAAAGAAATGCAGCAATTATGAATCAGGTCATTCAATCCATACTAGAGCTAGGTATACCAAGAGAAAATATACAAACAGCTGCATATAATATTTTTCCGCGATATGATTTTGTAGAGGGAAAACAGGTTTTCAGGGGATATGAAGTGACTAATACCATTTCGGTAAAAATACCTGATGTAAGCATGGTAGGAAAAGTGATTGATACAGCAGTCAGAAATGGTGCAAATCGAATTTCTTCTCTTGAATTCAGATTAGAAAACGAAGATGCCTATTATCAAAGAGCTCTTAGTAAGGCTTTAATAAATGCACAATTAAAGTCAAATACAATAGCAGAAACAATGAGGCTTTCAGTTTCACCACAAGTTATAGAGGTAGTGGAAGAAAAAGAAGGAAGTCCGATCGTACCATATAGAGCGATGTTAATGGAATCATCTACAGGAGCAACCCCAATAGAACAAGGTGTAATTACGATAATAGCTAGAGTCACAGTTAAGTTTCAATACTAATAAATAATTAATATTGTGTATAAAAATACGTAATATCCATTTGCATAATACCTTTTTACAACTTATCATGTATATATAGGTAAGGAGGGTTCAGGATGGATGCAATTGATATTCTAACGAACTTAGATAACTTGCAAGCTTATTTTCAGCCTATTTTTAGTGCAGACGAGCATATTGTAGTCGCCTATGAGGTTTCTGGAAAATTACTGCATGATGAAAAGCTTATAAACTTAAACGCGTTTGCTTATGATGAAGAGGTACCAGAGGAGTATAGAGTTGAGGTCGAACAAAGAATTCTTCATATTGCTTTAGGGGAGCTTGTAGACCAGCCAAAAAACTTTGATATATATCTTCCGTGCAACGCCAATTTACTAGTGCTAGATTATGGCGAAGGTTTTTTTGATATTATAAAACAATATATCCCCGAGGAAGAGCTTTCCCGAATTGTTATAGTTATTTCCGAGCATAACTTTAAAGGGGATTTTCATCAGTTAAATAATATAGTACGTTACTTTAAAACCTATGGAATAAAAATAGCGATTAACCAATTAGGCTCAGAGAGTCATCTCGATTATATACAAATGCTAGCACCTAATATCCTTAAGGTAAATATAGAGCAGTTAAGCTATGAATCCTGGGGAGCACAGAATGACCTTTTTACATCACTTAGTTCATCGGCGCGTAAAATTGGAGCAAATATGCTTTTTGAGGGTATTGATACAGTTCACCAGCTTCAATTTGCCTGGAAAAATAGTGGCCGATACTATCAAGGGAAATATTTAGCTGAAGCAGGTACAGGGCTAATCCCACGAAATCAACTAAAGAAAAGCTTTAAGGATAGATGTCGTCAATTTATTGCAACAGAAAAACGGATATTAGAAGAGAATTACAAGGCATTGAAGGAATTACAAGTTAATCTAGAGAAAAAAGTTCAAGCTATTAAATCTTCTAGCGAGGAAGTAGAAGATTTATTGAAACTAGCTGAAGAGCTAAGTGAATACTCATTCCGTCTTTATATTTGTGACGAGGAAGGCTTCCAGACCTCGCCCAATATTGTTCGAATTGATTCGCATTGGGAGGTTGAAGAAGACGCCATTAACAAAAACTGGAGCTGGCGCCCATACTTTCTAAAAACAATTATTAAGATGAGAAATGATCAAAGTGGTGTGTTCTCTGATATTTATAGCGATATTCAAACAGGCGAAATGATAAGAACCTTCTCTGTACCAATCAACGAGAATGAATATATGTTTATTGATATTTCCTATGATTATTTATTTAAAAAGAATATCTTCAGATGAAGCCTACTAGTAGGTGAGGGTGCCTTACTATAACTAAAGAAAATCCATCTATCGAAATCTTCCCTAAGGTTTCGATTTTTTTGTGTATATTTATTGCCCAGATTAGAGCTATATTTTTCCGTTTCTTTCAAGGATATTAGGGAATAGTTACAATATGTCTGATTTTAAAAGGCGAATTATACATAAAAAGAAGGTGTTTTGACATGAATATACTTTGGGGAATTGGTGGAGTTATTGTTGTAATCGGGATTGCTTTTCTCCTTTCCAATGCTAAAAAGTCGATAAATTTACGAACCATACTGATTGGTTTAGCTATACAGATTGCATTTGCATTTATGGTATTGAAGTGGGATTTGGGACGCTGGGCATTATTAAAGCTTTCAAAAGGAGTTCAAAATTTAACTGGGTATGCCAATGAGGGGATATCTTTCTTATTTGGCTCATTGTCCGATGTGGATGAGTTTGGGAGCATCTTTGTTATACAGGTGTTAACTATCATCATTTTCTTCTCAGCTTTAATTTCAGTTTTGTATTACTTGGGCATCATGCAGTTCTTTATAAAGATTATTGGAGGAGGACTTTCCAAGCTTTTAGGGACTAGTAGGGCAGAGTCTGTATCTGCTGCAGCAAACATTTTTGTGGGACAAACAGAGGCTCCTCTAGTTGTTCGTCCCTTTATTGCAAAGATGACTAACTCAGAGCTTTTTGCTGTGATGACAGGCGGACTTGCATCGGTTTCAGGATCCATTTTAGTAGGATATTCTTTGTTAGGGGTGCCACTGGAATATTTGCTTGCCGCTAGCTTCATGGCTGCGCCAGCAGGTTTGATCATGGCTAAGCTAATGTTTCCTGAGACGGAGACTGTGGAAGACACCGATTTCAAGATGGAAAAAGATGATTCAAACGTCAATGTAATTGATGCTGCTGCAAGAGGTGCCACAGACGGGATGAAACTTGCAGTCAATGTAGGAGCTATGTTATTGGCATTCATCGCCTTAATTGCTCTTTTGAATGGTTTAATTGGAGGGATTGGAGGACTCTTTGGCTATGGTGAGATAACGATAGAAGGGATATTGGGCTTTATATTCTCTCCATTGGCTTTTGTAATAGGAGTACCTTGGTCAGAAGCAGTAGCGGCGGGATCCTTCATTGGTCAAAAGCTAGTTTTGAATGAATTTGTTGCTTATAAGGCTTTTACCGATGACATGGGGAACCTTTCTGCTAAAACCAATCTTGTCGTAAGTTTTGCTCTATGTGGCTTTGCAAATTTAAGCTCAATGGCAATATTGTTAGGTGGATTAGGTTCCCTAGCTCCAAACCGGAGACCAGACATTGCAAGATTAGGGTTTAAGGCAGTTATTGCAGGAGCGCTTGCATCATTACTTAGTGCTGCAATAGCAGGAATGTTTTTATAAACAGTGATCTTCATAAAAGATGAAACGAGAATACTTTCTGTTGAGGGATTGCAGCTACAGGCTCTGGCGAAAAGTGTGAGACAGATATGACATAACAAAACGTTCTACAAAAAATAAAAATTATTTGTCGAATAATGAATTTACTACAACCTCCTATGGAACTAGCCATAGGAGGTTTTCTTTTTGGGATATACAATAGTAGCGCTACAGAGACTTTTGATTTCAACATTTTCGTACATTTTCAAACATTTAACGACAAATTATTAGGAATAAAGTCGCATAAAATTCATTGACAAAGTTATTGTTTGTAAAGTAATATTCAACAAAAGCTTACTTGTAAACGCTTAACTAAAAGGGGGTATCCATATTGGATCCTATATTAGAGATAAAAAATGTCTCTTTACAATTTGGAGGGGTAAAGGCACTAGAAGATGTCAGCTACCATATTAACAAAGGAGAGATTTTTTCGTTAATAGGTCCAAATGGAGCTGGAAAAACTAGTATGCTGAATTGTATTAGTGGTCTCTATCAACCGACTGGTGGCTCCATTTTGTACAAAGGTCATGAAATCATAAATATGAAACCCTATAATCGCACAGCTTTAGGGATTGCTCGTGCATTCCAAAATATAGCGTTATTTGCCCATATGTCTGTGCTAGACAACCTAAAGCTTGGAAGACATACATTGATGAATTCCGGACCAATTAGCGGAGGAATGTACGTTGGAAAGGCTGCAAAAGAAGAAATTGCGCACAGACAGAAGGTAGAAGAAGTAATTGAATTTTTAGAGCTTCAAGATATCCGTCATACTCCTGTCGGTACGCTGCCTTACGGTTTACAGAAGAGAGTCGAGGTGGGAAGGGCACTTGCGTTAAACCCTGACCTTATCTTATTGGATGAACCAATGGCTGGGATGAACAAAGCGGAAAAAGATGAAATGTCACATTTTATAGTAGAGATGCATGAGACGATGAATATGACGGTAGTCTTGATCGAGCACGACTTAGGGGTTGTTATGAATTTATCGGAACATATAGCTGTATTAGATTTTGGTAGACTTATTGGTTTTGGAACCCCAGCAGAAATTCAAGAAAATCCAGCTGTTATAAAGGCCTATATTGGGGAAGAAGCCGTTATTTAGGAAGGGGAAATTAAAATGGATCACAAAACATTACCCACTCTTTTAGCGGAAAGGTCTGCTAATCATGAGCAAGAGGTTGCTCTCAGGCAAAAACAGCTAGGAATTTGGCATGAGGTTACGTGGGGGGAATACAGTAAAAAAGTAAATCAATTATCTATTATATTATCTGAATATTTTGATTTTTATAAAGGGGAAAGGCTAGCAATTATAGCTGATAATCGGCAAGAGTGGGTTTATACCCAACTTGCTGCACAAAGTTTAGGTGGTGTAACGGTAGGAATCTATCCAGAATCATTACCAGAACAAGTTGTTTTTTATCTAAATGACTGTAAGGCTAGAATCGTATTAGTGGATAATCAGGAGCAGGTAGATAAATTATTGGGAATTGAAGAGCAAATACCATTAGTTGAGCAAATCATATTTTGTAACAAGCAAGGGATGAGGCATTATAAGCATCCAAAACTAGTAGACTTTGAGGATTTACTATCAGACGGCATATTATTGTTGCGAGATAAGGCAAAGTTCCTTGTTGATCCACCTGAAGAGGTTTTGGAAAATGACCCTGCAATTATTGCCTATAGTGCAGCAACATCAGGGATGCCAAAAGGTGTCATTTTAACGCATGCTAACCTAATTGATGCGGCTGAAGGTCTACTTACTATTGATAACGTGAAAACAAAGGAAGATTATTTTTCTTTTTTACCTTTCGCTTGGATTCATGAGCAAATTTTAGGGATAGTAACTCCTTTAATTAAAGGGATGGTTGTTAACTTCCCCGAACGCCCACATACAGTTTTAGGCGATCTTCGGGAAATAGGTCCACATACATTGCTGGCTCCACCTAGAGTTTATCAATCTATCATGTCTAGTTTTACGAACAGGATAGAGGGAGCAAGTAAGTTTAAAAAAACAATTTATAATTTTTTCAAGAAATTTGGGGACAAGGCTGCCCATGCAGAATTGAACAAAGAGCCAATCAATTTCGTAGACAAAGCAATGTATGTATTAGGAGATATTATTGTTTTTAGTGCCATTCGTGATCATTTAGGTTTAGCGAGAGTTAAAAGAGCTTATGTTGCAGGAGCTGCTTTGCATCCGGAAGCTTTTTACTTTTATCACAGTATTGGAGTAAATCTAAAACAAACCTATGGAGGGACTGAGGTTGCTGGTATAGCTTTTGTTCAAAGAGACAAAGACGTAAGAGCCGGAAGCTCAGGAAAAGCATTACCAAATACACTAGCTAAGATTGGAGAAGATGGAGCAGTATACATTAAAAATTCAGCTGTTGCTACAAATTATATAGGTGGAGAAAGTACGCATGATGGGGATGGATGGATTTCCTTAGGTGATTGTGGTCACTTGGAGGATGACGGACATCTTTACGTGCTAGATAGATTAGAGGATATTATTATTGCCGAAAATGGCCAAGTTATTTATCCGAGACTGATAGAAAACAAGTTAAAATCGAACCCTTACATTTTAGAGGCAGTTTGCTTTGGTCAAAATAAACCATATGTAACTGCAATGATCAATATGAACTGGAACAGTATGGGGAGATGGGCAGACAAACAAAGAATTGCTTACACAGATTATGGAGAGCTGGCTAAAAATAATCAAGTGATAGAGTTTTTGGAACAACAGGTGTCATTGTTAATGAAAGATTTTCCTTCCTTTGCAAGGGTAGAGAAATTCACACTTTTACACAGACCATTTTCAATAGAAGAAGGAGAGCTCACCAGAACCTATAAAATAAGAAGAAATTTCATAGAAGATCGTTACAGAGTGTTGATTGACGGGATGTATACAGAAAGAGAAAGTATTTCTGTAGGGTCGAGTGAGATGGATAACGTAAGAGTGGTTCAACTAAATAGAGAGCAGGAGGTGACGTTATGACATTCTTTCTTCAAATGCTTGTCACGGGAGTGGTAGTAGGTAGTATCTATGGTCTAGTGGCATTAGGGTTTGTATTAATTTATCGGGCAAGTGGTGCACTGAATTTGGCAAATGGAGAGTTTGTTATTGTTGGCCCCTATATTTGTTTAGTTTTGATGACTGCTTACCGTATCCCTTTCTTTATTGCCTTGTTAAT
Organism: Psychrobacillus sp. MER TA 171; assembly: GCF_023713305.1. NCBI lineage: Bacteria > Bacillati > Bacillota > Bacilli > Caryophanales > Bacillaceae > Psychrobacillus > Psychrobacillus sp. MER TA 171. The sequence goes on from NZ_JAMAWN010000019.1 coordinate 60,628, forward strand.
TACCCTTATATTCAGTGCCATTTTGGGGTTAATCGTGGAAAGATTAGTTATCCGCCCTATTCAAAATGCACCAGTAGTATCTGTCATTATGGCGACAATTGGACTTTCTAGCTTACTAGGGGGAGCCGTTCATATGATTTGGGGTCACCAAACAAGAATGTTTCCTAAAATATTCCCAACAACTCCTATAAATATATCAGGAATTATTATTAGTCCTGTATATCTTTGGTCATTTGTAATTGTCATAACACTGCTCACCATATTCTTGTTGCTGTTCAAGTTTTCAAAAATGGGGATTGCTATGCGAGCAGTGGCAGATGATCGTCAAGCTGCGATGTCCATGGGGATCAGTGTGAAGTATGTTTATGCAGCAACTTGGACTATTGCTGCTGTCGTAGCAGCGGTAGGCGGGATATTATTAGGAAATATCAACGGTTTAAGTCCTACTATGTCTGCAATTGGTTTGACCGTTCTGCCGGTCGTAATTTTAGGTGGATTAGATAGTGTTCTTGGAGCAATTGTAGGTGGATTTATAATTGGTATTCTCCAAAACATGGCAGGTGGATATATAGATCCACTTGTAGGGGGAGGCTTAAAGGAGGTTGTTCCATTCATAGTGGTTTTACTCATCTTAATGTTAAAACCATACGGACTATTTGGTAGTAGAACAATTGAGAGGGTGTGAACCTATGAGGAATCTGTTTGTTAGAGAAAGTGGTAATTATAAAACTTCTTATTTAGACGATGCAAAAATGTTTGGAACAACCTCTGGCAAGATTAAAGGTTTGTTAATAGTAGCCATGGTTCTCTTGCTGCCATTAGTTACTACTAATTATTGGATTGGCCTTCTCACCCTCTGTTCTATTTCAGCGATTGGGGCAATCGGACTTAACATACTGACGGGTTTTACTGGGCAAATATCGATTGGAGTCGGCGCCTTTTTAGGTGTAGGTGGATATACCTCAGCAATTCTAACTACCACCTATGGATTAAGCTTCTGGATTTCTTTACCGTTGGCTGGAATCGTTACAGCTTTAATAGGGGGCTTGTTCGGTGTTCCTTCCTTGAGACTAAAGGGTTTGTACTTGGCTATTGCTACTTTAGCTGCGCAAGTTATCATTTTGTTTGTCATTAGTCGATGGGATAGTTTAACAGGTGGTACTGCTGGAATGGTATTGAATCGTCCAAAGGTTGGAGACGTTTCTTTAACGAGTAATACACAATATTATTATTTATGTGTCATTATTTTGTTACTTACCGTCTTGTATGCTACTAATCTATTGAGAACAAGAACTGGAAGAGCCTTTTTGGCTGTCCGAGACAGAGATATAGCTGCACAAATAATGGGGATCAATCTATTCAAATATAAAGTAATGGCATTTGTTATTAGCTCGTTTTTTGTCGGTATATCTGGAGCTTTACTCGCACATTACACAATGATTGTGAGTCCAGAACTATACAACTTTCATGTATCTATCGAGTACCTAGCAATGATTTTGATAGGTGGCTTAGGAAGTGTATTTGGTTCTATTCTAGGAGCAGCTTTTATAACATTGTTACCTGTACTGCTAGGTTCCTTCGTTGATGTTTTGGCAGCTTTTATGCCAGACTTCTATCAGTTGTTTTCAGCTTTTAAGGATTTTGTTTTTGGAGCTGTCATTATTTTATTTTTAATCTTTGAACCAGGAGGACTCGCACATATTTGGCTCAATTTTAAGAAGTACTTTAAGCTTTGGCCGTTTTCTTATTAACTAGTTTTCGTTTTCTATTAGAAACAAGGGGAGTGTTGATGAAGTTGAGAAAAAATAATTTTGTATACAAAATATTGGGGATTCTTTTCGTGTTATTACTAGGGGCTTGTTCAGAGGAAGGTACATCTGAAGGCAGTGATGGCTCGAGAAAAGTGGTTGTTGGTGGACTATATGATATAACTGGCGGTACTGGAGACGTTGGAACACCTTACGCAGAGGGAGAAAAAGCGTATTTCAAATATGCTAAAGATAAAGGAGAAATAGAAGGCGTAGATTTGGTTTTGAATGGAAAGGACTACGCTTATTCTATTCCAGAAGCCCAAAAGATTTACCAAGAGCTGCGAGATAAAGAAAAAGTTGCTGCTGTACTTGGCTGGGGAACGGGAGACACAGAGGCATTACGTCAGCAAGTGGCTAGCGATAAGCTTCCTTTTTTCTCTGCATCGTATTCTGAGAATCTAAAAAACTTAGAGGAGAGTCCTTATAACTTTTTGGTGGCTGCTTCATACTCCGATCAAGGGAGAACTGTATTAAAGTGGATTAAGGATAACCATAAAGGCTCTGATCCAACGGTAGCATTATTGTATAACGATACAGCGTTTGGGCGTTCTCCAATCGAGGATATTAAAGCGTACGCGGCTGAAATTGGTATTAAGGTTGTAGATGAGCAAATTGTTGATGTGCAGGCTACCGAAGCACAATCTCAGTTATTGAATATGGAGAAGAAAAATCCAGATTATGCAATTATCCAAGAAACTTGGGGCGCAACAGCTACAATTCTTAGAGATGCTAATACACTGAACATAGATACCCAATTTATAGGGTTAAACTGGGCCTCTGGTGAAGGAGTTATTACAATAGTAGGGGAAGATGTAGCGGAGGGCTATATTGGTATTCTATCGCATGCTTTACCATACGAGGATCAACCAGGAATGGCTGAGGTAGAGGAATATTTAAAAGGTGAGGGAAAAACACTAGAAGATATCAATCAGAAATTTATCCAAGGATGGTCGGCTGCTAAAATTATGGTTGCTGGTATAGAAGAAGCGGCTAAAAAACATCCGGACGGTGATATTACAGGAGAAGAGATTAGATCAGGTCTTGAATCTTTAAATAACTTTGACCTTGGCGGACTTGGAGCACCGGTAAGCTTCAGTGCAGACAACCATACAGGCACGGAGCAGACTCGTCTAGGCATAGTGAAGGGCGGCAAATGGGAGCCTTTAACAGATTACTTTAGCTATAAGGACTAAAGTGGAAATGAGGAGCTGGCATGCTAAAGGTAAATAATGTAGAAGCAGTATACTCAAAAATTATTTTAGCTTTAAAGGGAACGACTCTTAATGTTCCGAATGGAGACATCGTAGCTCTTTTAGGCAGTAACGGTGCAGGGAAGTCTACGACGCTTAAAGCGATTTCAGGTTTACTTTATGCGGAAGATGGACAGCTAACTGATGGAACGATTGAATTTGAAGGCAAGTCATTGAAGGGACTAACTACTGATGTGATTGTAAGGAAAGGCATTTTCTTATGCATGGAGGGTAGACGAGTTTTTAAGGACTTGACGGTTGAGGAGAATCTAACAGCTGGGGCATTCACTCGAAAGGATCGTTCAAATATAAAAAAAGATATAGAGAAAATCTATGGGTATTTTCCAAAGCTAAAACCTTTAGCTTCCCGTAAAGCGGGTTTCCTTTCGGGGGGAGAGCAGCAAATGCTCGCAATAGGAAGAGGAATCATGGCAAAGCCAAAGCTACTGCTATTAGATGAACCATCGTTAGGAATAGCACCCTTACTGGTCAAGGAAATATTTCAAAATATAAAACAAATAAATGAAGATGAAGGTACTTCCATCTTAGTTGTAGAACAGAATGCCAATATTGCCCTATCGATAGCTGACTACGGATATATAATGGAAAATGGTAGAGTAGTTTTACAGGGTGATGCTGCGAGTCTATTATCAAACACAGAAGTTAAGGAACATTATTTAGGCATTGGCAAAGAGAAAGGTTATAGAGATAATAAAGGAGTTGGACGTAAACAGCGAATGGTTTGGTAAACTAGCTTACTATAAGCCTGGGACATTACTAGTCTCAATTAAAAGACGTGAAATCAGAAATTTGATTTCACGTCTTTGCTTTTTTTAAAGGAAACTGATTTCGAATAAAAAATTTTCTATTCTCGTTGATTGGCGAGAAAGTCACGATTCCTGAGTGAACAGTCAAAGCTAAAGCCTAAGTATGAAAAAGCAACGAGGTGATTGAAGACGTGCCCTCAAAAAGCGCCCGCTATAACGGAAACCAACCTACATTGTATTTTGAAGAGATTTTTGTCCTGGTCTCTTTTTATGTGCTTTTTTACGCCATTTCGTTAGAAGAAAAAACGGCATATAAAAATATTTTAATAATATAGGCATTAAGTTCTATATATTTAGTTTAAATTTAATGAAAAAAGGGAAAGTATTAATAGTTAAATTTATCTCTTTGATAAAAAAGATATAAAAATGATTATTTTTTGTTTATTATATAAACATATCTAAAATACTAGATTTATTTACAAAAAAAGGTGTTAATATAGATATTAATTAATCTATATTAAAGATTTATAGATTATTAAAAATGGAGGTACTTTATTGTGAGAGAGCAAACGAGATATTCTCGTCTAGCCCATATAACAAAGCTGATCAATACAAAGCTAGATCTTAGAGAGGTATTGGAGCAAGTCATCAAGGCTATATCTGAGGAAATTGTTCAATGTGATTCTGTAGGAATTTATTTGCCACAGCAGGATGGACAATTTAGGGGGTTCGTAGGGAAACCCGAATATATTAATGGTTTTACGTTAGATATGCATTTGATTGAGACGGAATATGACTTGCTTGCTAAAGAAGTAATAGAAACGCAAAAAACTATATATATACCAGATACATCAAAGGATACTAGACCAGATCCAAGGAATGTGAAAGCTTTCCAGATAAAATCTTTACTAGCTCTTCCTATCTCTTTTGAAAACGAGCTTTTTGGACTAGTTTTCTTGTTCGATTACGGTACGCCGATGAACCTGACGGAGGATGAAATTCAAACCGTAGAGGCCTATGTGAATATGGCTGGGGTTGCTATTCAAAATGCTACCAATCTTACTAGAAAAGAGAACCTAATAGCGGAGAAGCAATTACTTCTAGATCATACTCGAGAGCTATCTATGTGTTCAACCATGCAGGAAGTAATTAATCGGTGCTTCTTCTATGTAGGTAAAGTATTGGGCAACTATAATATTGGCGTTCATTTATTGGATCCTATGGCTGATAAGAATATAAAGCCAGCAAGTCTCAGTCAAAATAGTGATTGGACTGAAGAAGAATGGATAAGAACCCATGAAAACTTAGAAGTAGATGAAAATGATCTCGTAATTCAAGAAGTCATTCAGACTAAAAAAGCAATTATGATACCTAATGTTTTTGTAGATAATCGTCCCAATCACGAGGCCTGTAGAACGTTTGGTATAAGGGGAATGTATCTGTGGCCATTAGTGACGATGGGAGAAGTACTAGGGGTAATTGCTGTAGTAAATTTAGATGACGAAGAAATAAACTATTCCGAGTCTGATATTCTTTTAGCGCAGTCCATAGTGGACGCAACTGCAGCTAGTCTTTCTAATATGCTTTTTATGGACAAGCAGGAAACCATTATAGAAGAGAGAACCTCGGAAATCCGTGTAAAAAATACAGAGCTGGAAAGAGTTGTTCACGAGCTACAGCATCTTAGTAATGAGAAAGAATTGATCTTAAACTCTGCGGGTGAAGGGATTTTTGGTATAGATTTGTGCGGAAGAATCACGTTTTGTAATCCAGCTAGTGAAAAGATGCTAGGTTATGAAAAGGGAGAGCTGATCGGTACGTTATCTTCTAGTGTTATTTGCGAAGAGACTGAACATTCATCCTTTGGAGAAACCGTGCAAATGTTTTGTAAGAAAGATAAAACAAATTTAGCTGTAGAATATGTTCTTTCCTCGATTGTAGAAGATGGGAATGTTATTGGGAAAGTTGTAACGTTCAAAGACATTACTGAAAGAAAGAAAATGGAGGAAGAGATTAGATACTTGGCTTATTACGATAGTTTGACGGATCTTCCAAACAGGGTCTTGTTAAATGATAAGTTAAAAAAAATACTAGAAGATAAGGAACAACAAGGAGCAGTTTTATACTTAGATTTAGATCGCTTTAAATTAGTAAATGATAGTTTAGGACATAGCTATGGAGACTTGTTGCTTAGAGAAGTGGCAAACCGTCTTCAAATAGTAATCCCGACAGATGCGATTGCATCTCGACAAGGGGGCGACGAGTTTACTGTTGTTTTGCCTAATATTCAATCTAAAAAGGACGTGCTCGATGCTGTAGAGCAGATTTCCGATATATTCTCGCAACCTTTTTCATTAATGGGAAATGAAATTTATATTAAGACAAGCATAGGGATAAGCATGTTTCCTAAAGATGGCGTGGATGTGGAAGTACTGATAAAAAATGCAGATGCGGCCATGTACAAATCCAAGGAAAAATCAGGTACGGGCTACCACTTCTTTGAACAGGAGATGAATACCAGGTCATTAGAAAGCATTAAGCTAGAAAATGCTCTATATAAGGCGCTTGATCGGAACGAATTAGATGTATATTATCAACCACAAATTGATAGTAGGACGAACGACATAATAGGAGTGGAAGCTCTTTTAAGATGGATACACCCAACAAAAGGGATGATTTCTCCTGCAGATTTTATACCAATTGCAGAGGATACAGGGCTAATTGTGCCGATTGGAGAATGGGTACTGGAGAATGCCTGTAAGCAGTTGAAAGAGTGGCATAAAGAAGGAAATGACTTTATGAGTGTCTCGGTAAACTTATCCAGCAGACAATTTGAAGAAAATGATTTAGTAGAAATGGTGCAGAGAGTTTTATCTGACATAGAGCTAGCTCCAGAATTCTTGCACTTAGAATTGACGGAAAATCAAATCATCAAAAATAAAGATTTGACCGTTGAAATGATGGAGCAACTTAAAGAGATTGGTGTAAAGATAGCGATAGATGATTTTGGAACAGGATATTCTTCGCTAGGCTATCTTAAAAACTTTCCAATTGATGCTTTGAAAATAGACAAATCGTTCATTCAAGATATTAGAGAAGATGATGATAGTAATTCAGCTATTACTAATACAATTATTACACTAGCAGAAAATCTCATGCTCAATGTAATCGCTGAAGGTGTCGAAACAAAGGAACAATTAGATTTTCTTTTGTCAAAGGGCTGCTATTTAATGCAAGGTTATTACTTTAGTGTTCCTTTAAAAGCGGGTGCATTGAAAGATAAATATTTAATTTAATAGGGGGAAATGGGATGAAAGCTGTTCGTTCTGTGTTGGAATATTTAAAGGGGATTGGAGTACAACACGTTTTTGGAATACCTGCAGGCTCTGTAAATGCATTTTTTGATGAATTATATGATATGCCGGAGATTACTCCCATAATTACTAAGCATGAGGGTGCTGCCTCCTATATGGCTGCAGCCTATGCGAAATACTCGGATCAGCTGAGTGTATGTATTGGAAGTAGCGGTCCTGGAGGTACTAATTTAGTCACCGGTGCAGCTAATGCAATGAGAGAGCACTTGCCAATTTTATTTTTAACGGGAGCTGTGCCAGTAAGTACAGAAGGCTTGAATGCATCGCAGGAGCTTGATGCGGATCCGATTTATCATTCTGTCACGAAGTATAGTGTAACAGTGAGAGACTCAAAGAATTTATTAAAGGAAATTATAAAGGCTACCAAAATAGCAGTTTCCGGTGTTCCTGGTCCAGTACATATAGCTATGCCTATTGATGTTCAACAAGGTCCGTGTGGTAACGAAGAGATTCCAACTATTTTGGTAAGGGAAGAAGTTATACCGAATCTAGACATGATTAAGCAGGCAGCTAAAGAGTTAGTCGAAAGAAAAAGTGGTTATATATTTGTAGGTCAAGGGGTTAGAAATTCAGTCGACCTATTATTTGAATTGGCTGAGATGCTCGAGTGGCCGATTATGACAACGCCTGTCGCAAAGGGCTTTGTTCGTCAAGATCATCCATTGTCTGCAGGAGTATTTGGATTTGCTGCTACAGAACAAGCTACAAGTCTTATAAATGACGGAGATGGAAAATCTCTATTAATCATCGGTTCCAGTCTTGGAGAAACAGCTACTAATAACTATAATGGTAGCCTGACTGATGGGCGCTTTACGGTTCAAATGGATTTTGATGAAACCGTCTTTAATCGCAAGTATCCGATCGATATTTCTATCCTGGGTGATATTCAATTGAGCCTTTCTGCATTAATAGAAGAGCTCAAAGCTCTTGGAATAACAAGGAAAGAAATGGCCTTTAATAGAAAAGATAATGTCCAAAGTCATGAAGATTATACTACTAAGAATGTGTTACTTCAGTTACAGTCGTTCCTCCCTTCATCTACCCGATACACAATAGATATTGGAGAGTTTATGGCTTACGTTATACATGACATGGATGTCCTTGAATACAGTACATTTGATATAAATGTCCATTTTGGAGCTATGGGTAGTGGTATAGGGTCTGCGATAGGAGCTAAGCTTGCTGAACCAGATCGTCCTACAGTAGCCATCACCGGTGATGGGTGTTTCTTTATGCATGGAATGGAAATATTGACTGCTAAGGAATACAATATCCCTGTGCTCTTTGTTGTGATGAACAATGCTCGCTTAGGCATGGTTTACCACGGACACAATCTGCAATACAAAAGGGTTCATCCAACCTTTGCGCAAGAGCCGATTAACATTGCAGCGATGGCAGCGGCTATGAACATACCTAGTGTTCGTATAGAGGAAATGGGAGACTTGAATGAGGAAGTTATAAACAGTCTCCTGCAGATGAATGGCCCAGCTGTATTAGAGATTTCATTGGTAGATAATAGTATCCCTCCAATGGGCGATCGAGTTAAATTTCTATCATCCTTTGGAAAATAATTAATATAAAAGCTCCTATCTCAGTGTTTGCGAGATAGGAGTTTTTTATATAATTTTATACGTTCAAGCAACGGAGCTTTTGTATTTTATAAAAGCTTTGTTAAAGTTATGGGTTGATTTTGACTAGCAATTCTTTTTTATAGTGACTGTAAACATTAAAAAAGGAACTTTCAAATGGCTATTAAAACATAAATAGATTGTGAAACTGGGGTTGGTGACAGTTTTTTTGTTTTGTTTATGCGAGTAAATTTATTAGCGCTTATCGATGCTAAAGCTGTTCCCATTCATTGATTGGAGCGCCAGACGGCGACTCCCTCTTAAAATGTAGTCGTACCAATGGTTTCATTACGTATTTTAAAGTGAAAAAAATTTTTTTAACTCGTCTTACTGATCTTTTGCACCCTTATTAAACCACTTATTAAAAATATTG